>WUAJ01000137.1 GCA_009827215.1 Phycisphaeraceae bacterium | reverse complement strand
GAGGCATATCCCGAAATCGAGCGCGGCGAAGTCATCGTCGATGCGCTGTGCATGAACATGGTCATGTACCCAGATCGCTACGACATGATCGTGCTCCCAAACCTTCAGGGCGACATCGTGTCCGACCTCGCCGCTGGACTTGTCGGCGGTCTCGGTTTCGCACCAAGCGCCAACATCGGTGATCGCATCGCGATTTTCGAAGCCGTCCACGGCACCGCACCTGACATCGCGGGCAAAGGCATCGCGAACCCAACCTCCCTGCTCCTCTCCGGAGTCATGATGCTCCGTCACATCGGTCTCGGAACGATCGCCGCGAAGATCAACAACGCGCTGCTCGCAACCCTCGAAGACGGCGTGTACACTGGAGATGTGAAGGGTGAAGGTGATCCGGTCGGCACCATCGCATTCGCTGACGCGATCGTCGAGCGCATAGGACAAGCACCAAAGTCCGCGAAAGCGAAAAACTGGGTCGGCGATTCGGTTACCTTCAAACCACAAGGGACTCCGAGCGAGTACGAGATGATGTTCGCGGAGCCGGAAGCCAAGATCGAGCATGTTGGTTGCGACATCTACCTCGGCGCGCGCAAGAAGCCGAGCGAGATTGTCCCGACACTCGAAGCGTGCTGCGAAGGGACACCGCTCAAACTCAGCTTGATCTCCGCTCGCGGCACCAAGGTTTGGCCGACCGGTTCGCTCTACACCGAATGTGTCGAGCACCATCGCTGCCGATTCGAGCAGCGTGACGAGAGCACCCCTGTTGATCCAAAAGTCGGCATCGAGATCATGCACAAGGTCGCAGAGCACTTCGAGATCGCTTGCTACATCCCGCTCAAGAACTTCAATGGAGATCGCGGCTACCTGCTCGCACAGGGTCAGTAACCACTGATTCCTGACATTCCAGTTTGATCCAACAGAAAAAGAAGTTCATCATCCAATCCGGATGATGAACTTCTTGTCTTATTGATACATCGCGTGATGATTAATCGAAGTGATCAGCGACGTCGGCGCGTCGCGAGGATCCCAGTCATTCCTAGAATCGCTGCGGAGCTCGGAGCAGGCACAGCGCGGACCAAGAAGTGACCGTGCTCAGCACTGGCGACATTGTCCAAGACACTGTGACCCTTTGCAATGGGCTCAAGCTCGTTTGTGTCGAAATTCCGGAAGAACCCGATGCTGTTTGCCAGGTGCTCATTGACACCATGAGCAGTGCCCGTAATACCCTGAGCGACTGTCCCGTCCCCGAAGACATCAAAGGTTTCTCCAAGTGAATCCAGAAGTAATTGCACATTCCCGGCTGGGCTTACTTGAAAGCCGTCAATTTCAATCCCCGCGCTGGCAATCAATGCAAAGTATTCCACACGCGTTGCGTGTCTCCATCCGTCGTACAGCCCGCCGGACGCAAGGTGCATCGAGACCATGTCGTCGTATGAGATGTCAGTTGTCATTGTCAGATCTAGATATTCCAACCCATTGGTCACATCCACAGTAACTGTTCTGTCACCAAACTCTGAATCTGCGTTATAGATCACTTCCGCAATCGACATAGTCGCAGTCACAGCAATCAACCCAGCCGCAGCGGGTGCAATCAACCTCATCATTGTTATCTCCTCAATTCGTATTAATAATTCACATGAACAACACCCAAATGTACACTATTTGAACGTACAGGCAAACAAAAAAATCATTGGGACTGCGCACAATAAAACTCTTTTCATGATTGAGGTCTCAACTCCAAAGGCTCAACAACCCCAACAACTGCCTTGGCATCCCCAGAAATAAATGCTCGGTGGACCCCCTCTGATATTTCTTCATGCGTCAACCATCTTGATCTCGCCCCAAGGATCACAAAGCCAAGCTTTACGATCCGTTCTGATACATCCGAATCTTGTGTCGGCTCATACGATGACGCCACCACTCGACAGCGATCGATGCTCGCATAGCGACGATGGATCATATCAATCGCTCCTTGTCCGCTGCTATGGATCCAGTAGAGGATCGCGGACACATGCGTCCCTGCACGATCAAGTGCTCGCTCGAACGCATCGAGATCGTGATAATCGCAGCTTGCTGTGGTCAACTGACCCGAGCTCCCAGCACCCAACGCATCGAGCTTGTGCTGTGAGCGTGCGATCGCGTGGATACGCCATCCCTCATCGAGGAGCTTTCGTGTGCATCCGGCGAGCATCCCGCTCGTTCCGACACAGATCACTGTGCCTTGCTCCGGATGCAGTGGGTAAGCTGACATACAGGATCGTATCCTGCCAGTCTGGCAGCCCATGTGCCTCTGAGTGCGATTCTGTACTCAATAAGCCGCTTGTTCTCTCCCAGATCGTCCCAATGACCGGAATTCTGAGGACCTTGACCACTGAGTTTGGCACGGCTCTTGCAAACTACTCCAGCAACCACAACTTGCATTTATCCTACGAGTCCGCTCGTGGGAGTCGGAAAGGAGCACCACTATGGGCAAAATCATCGGAATCGACCTTGGGACAACCAACTCGGTCGTCGCCGTCATGGAAGGCGACACCCCCAAAGTCCTCATCAATAGTTCAGGGAATCGAACCACCCCCTCCGTTGTCGGATTCACTGACAAGGGAGAGCGACTCGTTGGTCAGCAAGCGAAGCACCAGCAGGTCACCAATCCGAAGAACACCGTGTTCTCCATCAAACGATTCATGGGCCGTCGCCACAGCGAGGTGAGCTCAGAAGAGAAACTCATCCCATACGAACTCACAGGCGGCGCGGATGACTTCGTTCAAGTCAAAGTCCGTGACGAAGAGTTCACTCCGCAGCAGATCTCCGCGATGATCCTCGGAGAACTCAAACGCACCGCTGAAGACTACCTCGGTGAAGCCGTCACCGAAGCGGTCATCACCGTCCCTGCATACTTCAATGACGCGCAGCGTCAAGCGACCAAGGACGCGGGTGAGATCGCGGGACTCACAGTCAAGCGCATCATTAACGAACCAACCGCGGCAGCGCTCGCGTACGGGCTTGAAAAGAAATCCAACAAGAAGATCGCGGTCTTCGACCTCGGCGGCGGCACCTTCGATGTCTCCGTCATGGAGATCGGTGACGACGGCGACGGCGGATCGGTATTCGAGGTCCTCTCGACCAACGGCGATACCCACCTCGGTGGTGACGACTGGGACCAGCGCCTCATCGACTTCCTCGCTGAAGAGTTCCGCAAGAAAGAAGGCGTGGACCTGACCAGCGACGCGATGGCGATGCAGCGCCTCAAGGAAGCCGCGGAAAAAGCGAAGATCGAGCTTTCCAACTCTCAGGAAACCACGATCAACCTGCCATTCATCACCGCGACCGATTCGGGACCCAAGCACCTCCAGGAAACCCTGAGCCGAGCGAAGTTCGAGGACCTGTGTGATGATCTCTTTAATCGACTCAAGGCACCGTGTCAGAACGCTCTGAGCGACGCGAAAATCGATATCTCCAAGATCGACGAGGTCGTTCTGGTTGGTGGTTCGACACGCATGCCAAAGGTCCAAGAGATCGCGAAGGAGATCTTCGGGAAAGATCCGAACAAGTCCGTGAACCCTGACGAAGTCGTCGCGATCGGCGCCGCTGTTCAAGGCGGCGTACTGACCGGTGATGTCAAGGATGTCCTCCTCCTCGATGTGACCCCACTCTCGCTCGGTGTCGAGACTATGGGTGGCGTGATGACCAAGCTTATCGAACGCAACACCACCATCCCGACCACCAAGACCGAGACCTTCTCAACCGCGGCGGACAATCAGCCTTCTGTGCAGATCCATGTCCTCCAAGGCGAGCGCGAGTTCGCGAAGGACAACCGCACGCTCGGAATGTTTGAGCTCGCGGACATCGCTCCCGCTCCTCGCGGCGTGCCTCAGATCGAGGTCGAGTTCAAGATCGACGCAAACGGCATCCTCGAGGTCTCCGCGACCGACAAGGGAACCGGGAAGAAAGCCGACATCCGCATCGAAGGATCGGGTGGTCTCTCCGATGACGAAATCAACAAGATGAAGTCCGACGCCGAGGCGCATGCTGAAGAAGACAAGAAGCGCCGCGAGCTCGTCGATCTCAAGAACAAAGCAGACGCGATGGTTGCACAGACCCGAAAGTCGCTTGAAGAGCACGGCGACAAGGTCTCAGCGGATGTCCGCTCGAAGATCGAGACAGCCGCATCGGCGCTCGAAGAGAAGATCAAGAACGAGAATGTCACCAAGGAAGAGATCGAGCCTGCACTCAAGGAACTCGAAACCGCTTCCATGGAACTCGGGAAGGTCATCTACGAGCAAGCCGCGGCTGAAGCACAAAACGCACAGCCCGCCGCGGACGGCGCGAATGTCGAAGGCGATGTCATCGACGGCGAGTTCGAAGTCAACGACGACAAGAACTAAAGCGAGTCATTAAAACCAAACCCAAACCCGCTCCTCATGGAGCGGATTTTTTATTTTGCACTTGGGATCGGCAATCCATCGCGTGTCCACAAGATCGACAACGGCACTCGACTGCGAGGGGGCAACGCGAGCGTCACGACCACACGCGCGACTTTGCGACCGATCCAGATCCCGAACGCGATCACGAGGAACTGATACGCGAACATAATCGGCGCGATCAGTGGCGCGTACATGCTCACGGCGATGCTTTGGCCGTAGACATAAGTCCGATCCGGCGCATGGATCGCGAGGACGATCACAAGTCCGATGCTGCACGCAACAAGCGGTACCAGCAGCGCTTTCTTCCGTGTTGCGCCGAGCAACGCAATGCTCCAGAAAATTCCGAACAGTGTCCCGATAATGGTCATCGGGACGAGGAAGATCAGGAACTCACGATTGACATTCGCCCATAGTCCACCATTGAGTGCGATCGTGTCATCAAGATAAGCATCGCGCCATTCGTTGGTGATGCTCGTCCATCGTCCGCCGCTGCTATTCCCAGTGGTTGTGGTCATCGTGACCCCATTGATCGTGGTCACCCCATTGCTGTTGGTGATGATCGTGGTTCCCGGCGCATTGAGTGCGGCGAGTGGATCGAGGGGCGCCGCAGGTTGAGTTGATGTCGGATCAGCTTGCGTATCGCTTGCACCCTCTGCTTCAATCGCTTTGAGCTTGATGAGCTTCTCGTCTTCCCAGTTCTGGTGCGCCTGTCCGATCAGATTCCCCATGTGCCGAGCACCCTCATCGCACGCCGCGCCGGTCATTCCTGAGATCGCTCCGGTGTTCCCAACAAAGAACGCGAGCAGCACCACCACCCAAATCGCGGCGATCAACGCTCGGAATCGGTTCACCCAGTGTGTCATTGTCGGATACTGCTGGAGCGCCGCGACTGTGCCGCATTCTGGACATCGACAGATCGCTAAGCCGTAGTGCTCTTCCTTTGTCACCGGCTGTGCGTAGAGATTGAATCCGCACCCGATGCACGCACGATCGGCACGGATCTCGTCGAACTGCTCAGGAATCTGCTGTTGCTCAGTCATTGCTTCCCCTCTGCTTGCGTTTTCTTCGCAGCACGCGTCTAAATCTTCGTCGCGGAGTGTCATTGATGGTGTTCCGGAGCACGATTGCTGGGATGATCCCGATCATCGAAACACTCAACAGATATCCGAAACGCTGGAAACGATCGATCATCTCTGATCCGCTCGGCATGTGCACACCAAAGTCAAAGTCCGCGATCGTTGCGATTAGGTGCATCGCGCCGGTCGTCATGAAATCGATCGTGATAAAGAACAACGAGAGCACAATCAGAACGAGCGCTCCAAAGAACACTCTTCGATGACTCATCAGCATCGACACGACCATCATCAGGAATACTGATCCGCCGAGGACTGATACGCCACCAATGAGATAGTCCACATCCCCGATCGCGATGGGATACACCGGATCGAATCGCCCGCCTGGAGAGAACAGCTCGTCGCTCACCATCACGAGCATCCAGAATAGGAGCGATGAACCAACGATCAGCGCCAATCGGAGGAGCAAGCTGCGTAAGCTGCCGTGCAGTCTACGAAACTCTCTCCAGTACTGGATGTCGGGATGTCGAGTCCGCACTGATGTGTGCTCACAGCGAGGGCACACCACGATCGGGAGCGCGTACTGCGGGTCAGGGATCGCGCGGATCTTCGCGAGTTCCTTCAAACAGGATGGACAGGTATGGGATCGGGGCACTCTGTGATTCTACGGAAAACTGCTGATCCTGTTGCATCGAGGTTGACATCACGCCGGATCGCTCCTTTGCTCACGCTCCGGTGGGGACCCGGCGAACAACCCAAAGCACGAGCTCGCCCTCGTTTACATCTCAGACCACGACCTCGGAGGATCCAAGTCATGTCCATTTCTCTGCGCCATACTTCTTTGATCACGGCGACCATCTTGCTCGTCAGCGGCACCGCACATGCGAGCAGCACCGAATCCGCGCGTGAAGCCGCGATCGCTCGTCTCGAAGCGGCACAGCTCGCACTGGAAGCCGCTCAA
>WUAJ01000136.1 GCA_009827215.1 Phycisphaeraceae bacterium | reverse complement strand
GAGCGGTTGTCGATCGCACCGTGGTACGCGAGGGTCTGGTCAGGAGTGATGATGTACATCTCAGGCGTACGCTTGGCGCCGTACTTCTTCCCCGTTGATCCAGTGGTGTCCATCAGGATCGGGGACTGGATGTTCCATTTCTTTGCGTAGTCTTTGTTGTGCGAGAGATCAGCCGATGGATGTGCTCCGTGTGCTGAGTTGATACGCAGCCAAACGACATCATTGTCCGCGAACTGTGCTTCGAGCTTGGTCATCGTCCCGGTGTCCTTGCGGTAGTGCTTACGAACGAACGGACAGTCCGGCGAGTACCACTCGAGTACAACAGTCTTTCCAGCGCTGGTGTAATCGGTCAGTGTGTGAGAGTTGTCATTAAGATCCACAAGCGTGAAGTTGGGGACGGTGTCACCGATCCCCAGCGGAGCCGCAGCGGATGCTTCTGTGGTGGTGTTGAGGTTCGCGGCGCCCATCATCACAGCGGGTGTGGTGATCGCGGTAGCAGCGATAGCAAGGATAGCGAAACGATTGCGAGCTTTCATGGTTGAATCTCCTGCGTATGAGCTTTGAAGCTCAGGGTTGGTGTTCAGTATCGATATTGTAATGACGCCATTGACCAGACTTTCTGATGCTCAAGCGTCCTGAGAGACGGATTGGGTCGGATGGATCGTCGTATGAACGATCGAATGTAATAGTCATCGAGCTGGACTCGACGTCGCCTTGCTTGATGAGGTCCGCTGGTTGAGTGCATTCATCGCTCGGGAAGAATCGATAGTGCGTCGCGCCGGGAACAGTCAGCGTTGCTTGCTCAGTGCTCCATTGGATGTCATAGTCGATGAGATCTACAGGGAGTTCATTCGCTATTGAGAGGACCGATTGGTCTGGTTTTGGATCTGTTGTGCTCGCAATCGCGATCGCAGTCGTGGCCTTCGCGGATTCAGGCAAGCAGTATTCTTTACAGATCAGGTAATCGATCGAAGCCGTGATAACGACATGGAGCGGCGCTGACGCGGATTGTTCAACTTCCACTGGGATCAGCACGGCGATCTCATCTTCATAGATGTGATCCAGGATCGATCCGGGTGCGATGTAGCGTTCAGGGGTCGGCCAAACAGGTTCTCCAAACGACAGCGCCTGAGTGTTGGTTTCAAAGCTGATGGTTGGCGCGTATCCCGTATCACTCAGGCCGTCCCAGTAGGTGTGCCATCCTTCGTCTATAACGAGGTCAAACGCAAGATAGAACTGATCCCCGGCACTGAGCGTCTGATGGGAGGATCTCAAGGTCGCTGCGAGATGCTGCTCATCGAAGTTTGGCTGTTCCGCAGCGATCGACGACCCCGTGAGCATCATCGTGCTGCAGATCACGGATTTCGTCGTATGGAGGGGGATGTGCATAGGATTCCGCGGTGTTTGTGTACTGTAGACAACAACGCCTGTGCCCAATTATTCTTGCTTGGGTCAATGAAGGATGCAGTAAATGGCTCTGAATACTCGAATGTGGATGATTCTTGCTGGATTGACCCTCCTGATGCTCACTGGATGCCGGGGGAATGTTTCGGACAAGAAGATCGACTTTATTGATCTGAACCGTGCGATGGAACTCCATGACCAGTGGAAGGAAGACACCAACAAGGTACTGTTTATTGATGTTCGCAAACATGAACGCTTCGCTGAAGGCCGAATCCAGGGCGCTCGCAACATCCGCGTCAACGAGATCGATCTCCGCTACGACGCGGATCCGGAACTCCTCAAGTATGACCATCTCATTGTCTACGGCGAAAATCCTGGTTCCGCGAGTGCTCGCGCCATGGCGAAGCGCATGATCGAAGCGGGATACAACACGGTGCTTAAGACGCGCGTGCGACTATTCCTCGGCGGTTGGGTCGTCTGGGACTCGACAGGCCTGCCGTATGATGTGGACATCACTTATGAGTTTGGGGATGAGAATGAGGAGGACGAGTGATGGGTTTCGTACTTCCGGACTCCCCCACTGTTGATGGAGTGATGGTTGATCGACGAGCCGCGTCGTTCACCACGCGCTCGATTAAAAAAGCATCCAAGCTCGCGGCTCTCGAGCTCGCGGTCGCGATGATCGATCTAACCACACTCGAAGGCGCAGATTCTCCTGAGAAAGTCAGGAGCTTGTGCCGCAAAGCGATCCGTCCTTGGGAACGCGATGAAGAGTTCTTGGGTCATCGCCTCGGACACGTCGCGGCGGTATGTGTGTATCCGTCGATGGTGCCCTATGCCGCGGAACTGCTCGATGGTACTGGGATTAATGTCGCATCCGTTGCGACAGGGTTCCCATCAGGACAGTACCCCCTCGATATCCGCATCCGCGATGTGGAGCGCGCGGTCGCGGATGGCGCCGACGAGATCGACATGGTTATCAATCGCGGCGCGTTCCTTTCGGGGAAGTACGAGGTTGTCGCGGAAGAGATCGCGGCCGTGGTCCAAGCGTGCGGCAAGGCGCACCTCAAGGTCATCCTCGAAACCGGCGAACTCAAAACCTACGACAATGTCCGTCGCGCCAGCGATATCGCGATCGAGTACATCCGCGAGGGTGATTTCATCAAGACCTCGACGGGCAAGGTCAATCCCGCGGCGACGATGCCGGTGACACTCGTGATGCTCGAAGCGATCCGCGACGCGTATCGCACGCAAGGAAAGAAGATCGGGATGAAACCCGCCGGCGGTATCCGGACTGGGAAACAAGCGTGGCACTACCTGTGCATGGTCAACGAAACCCTCGGCGAGGGTTGGCTGTCCCCAGACTGGTTCCGCTTCGGCGCCAGCTCACTGCTCAATGATGTCCTCCGGAGCATGCAGAAACTCCAGTCCGGCGAATACGCGGCGGGGCATGATTTCTCGGATGCGTAATGAATCACGCGGCGGCTTGATCTGGACCAAATCGCGCGTCGTATTTGCTGCGAAGCGACGGATCTCTCAGGATCGAATACGCTTTGTGGAGCTCCTCGAAGCGTGCTGGCGCTTCAGGGTCATCATTCTTGTCGGGATGCCAGAGCTTGACGAGGTGATGGAACGAGCTTCGGATCTCGTCCTGACTCGCGTATTGACAAACGCCGAGGATGTCGTAGAGGTTGATGTTGAGAATCGGGGTTGATTGTTCATCCGACTCTGAATCATCCGTGCTGTTGCTCATCAGTAACTCCCCTTGCACGGCGAGACGAGTCAGCGCGTCGCGATGCGATGCGGGAAGATCAACGAACTCGATCCCGACCTCGGCCTTTCGGGTCAGCACTGACCCCTTGCGGATCCAACGCACGACACCCTCGACAGTCAGTTCGTGTTCTGTCTGCTTGTCCTTGAAGGTGAACTCGTGAGTTTCATCGACCTTTGGGAGTTTGGAGGGGGTGAGCGTGAGGCGCATGCCGTTACCTGTGAGGTCCGCGACTCGTGCTTGGAGTGAATCGAAGGTGCAGCGGATGCCTTTGGTGTCGATACGCATGTCGGCGCGGGACATCAATTCGCCATCATCGCTGTGGAGTTCCACATCACTCCCATCCGGTGCGTGGTAAGGCGTAGTCAAACTCTCGTGCTGATTCTCGTCGCTGCTGTGTGTACCCATAAGTCTGTCAACGGCTGAAATCGGACGCGATTGGAACACGAAGCTGAGGTTCCTGCTCGATTTCCATCGTCTGGGGGTTACAGACTGCTCTCATGCGGATTTGGCACTAGAATACGGCATGAGCAGCGCGATGAATACCAATACAAGGTCCGATCATCCGACAGGCACACTCGATCTACGAGGCGCCAGCGGAGGTGGGATCTTCGACTATGACCCCGCTCCGGAATCCGTGAAGGTCAAGATCGATGATTCCTACGGGCTGTTTATTGATGGTCAGTTCAGTGGAGCGTCCGGTTCTTCTTTTGCGACCGTCAATCCGAGCAACGAAGAAACGCTCTCGATGATCGGGAGTGCGGATGGATCGGATATCGACCGTGCGGTCGCTGCGGCGCGAGCAGCACTGCCTGGATGGAGCGGACTGCCTGGCATCGTGCGCGGGAAGTATCTGTACCGAATCGCTCGACGCATCCAAGAACGCGCCCGCGAACTCGCGGTCCTCGAAACGATGGACGGCGGCAAACCCATCAAAGAATCACGCGATGTCGATGTCCCGCTCGCGGCGGCACATTTCTTCTACCACGCGGGATGGGCCGACAAACTCGAGTACGCGTTTCCTGGGAAGAAACCAGAACCCGTCGGCGTGTGCGGACAGATCATCCCTTGGAACTTCCCTCTCCTGATGGCCGCGTGGAAAATCGCGCCGGCGCTCGCGTGCGGGAACACCGTTGTCCTCAAACCTGCGGAGACCACCTCGCTCACAGCACTGCGGCTCGCGGAGATCTGTCAAGAAGTCGGACTCCCAAAGGGCGTGGTCAATGTCGTCACTGGGGCCGGCGAGACCGGATCCGCGCTGGTCAATCATCCGGATGTGAACAAGATCGCGTTCACCGGATCGACCGCGGTTGGGAAGATCATCGCCAAAGCGACCGCCGCGACCAACAAGCGTCTGACTCTGGAACTGGGTGGCAAGAGCCCCAACATCATCTTCGAGGACGCTTCGATCGATCAAGCAATCGAAGGCGTCATCGGCGGGATCTATTTCAATCAGGGACATGTATGCTGCGCCGGTTCACGCGTGTTTGTACAGGAATCGATCCTCGACACCGTTACCCAGAAACTCAATGATCGTCTCGCATCACTCCGCGTAGGTGACCCGCTCGACAAGAACACGGATCTTGGCGCGATCAACTCGAGCGAGCAGCTCGGGACGATCAACAAGTACCTCGACATCGGAGGCAACGAGGGAGCGGTTCGACATGATCCGAACCCGAGTTCAGTCCCTGAGAAGGGGTACTGGTGCAAGCCCTGCTTCTTTACCGGAGTGCAGCCGAGCCACACGATTGCGCGTGAAGAGATCTTCGGTCCAGTGCTCGCAGTCATGAGTTTCCGCACTCCGGACGAGGCGATCTCGCGTGCGAACAACACGCCGTATGGACTTGCGGCTGGTGTCTGGACTGACAAGGGATCGAAGATCTTCGACATGGCAAGCAAGCTCGATGCTGGTGTGGTGTGGCTGAACACCTACAACCAGTTCGATCCGACCTCGCCGTTTGGTGGTTACAAGGAATCAGGGTTTGGTCGTGAAGGTGGGCGGCACGGACTCGCGGCATATTTGAAATGACCAGAAGGGACACACGATGAGCACAGTGCCTGGAGTGCATTCATTTGAGATCAGAGACCTCACCCCAGAGGATAAACACTGGGTGCAGCGCGTTCTGCAGCAGTATTGGGCATCCACTGAGCAGGTCACACGCGGACGCAAGTTCCAAGCGGACGAACTCCCTGGAATTGTCGCGGTTCGTGATGGTGCAGAGGTCGGGCTTTTGACCTATCACATCGATGGCGATGAGTGCGAGATCGTCACTCACAACTCAATGGCGGGACACGGCGGGATCGGATCGTGCTTGCTCAATGGTGTTCGCAACAAAGCTCGCGAACTGGGCTGCAAACGACTCTGGCTCGTCACCACAAACGACAACACTCCGGCTTTGCGGTTCTATCAACGCCGTGACTTTGATATCGTTGCGTTCCACAGAAATGCTGTCAGCGAGAGCAGAGCACTCAAGCCGACTATTCCGGATGTCGGATTTGACGGCATCCCGATTCGTCATGAGATCGAGATGGAGTACGAGCTGTGAGTGAACGAATGCCGATCACAAAGACCTACAAGCTCTACATCGGTGGCAAGTTCCCGCGCACCGAATCTGGACGCTCCACGCTTGTGGAGGATGCTTCGATCGGTTTGAGTGCGCATGTGTGCCATGCATCACGCAAAGATCTCCGCAATGCGGTTGAAGCGGCGAACGCAGCTCTGACTAAGTGGGCAGATTCAACCGGATACCTAAGAGGACAGATCCTCTATCGACTCGCGGAGATGATGGAAGGCAAGCGTCACGAACTTGCTGCGGTCTTGGGTGACAGCGGCATGGATGAAGTCGACGCGTCGATCGATCGTGTCGTGCACTTTGCGGGATGGACTGACAAGTATTCCTCCGTCATGGGAGGCGCCAATCCAGTGAGTGGTCCATACCACAACTTCACGATCCCTGGAGCGATGGGTGTCGTGGGTTGCATCGCTCCCGATTCTCCTGCACTACTCGGACTGATCTCGATGATTGCGGGTCCTATCGCGATGGGGAACACCGTGGTCGCGCTTGCGAGTGAAACCAATCCGATCCCCGCGATGATCCTTGCTGAAGCGATGGCGACCAGCGATCTACCTGGTGGTGTGGTGAATCTACTCACTGGATTCCGTGACGAGTTGGTCCCCTACTACTCTGGACATCGCGAGATCATCGCGATCCATGCTGGAGGGGTGAGCGACGCTCAGAGAGCGGAGCTCCGCGAAGGAGCCGCGGTGAATATGAAACGCGTGACGATCCGTGAGCTCGATCTCAACTACGCAGATGACAGTATTTGCAGCGGTCCG
>WUAJ01000135.1 GCA_009827215.1 Phycisphaeraceae bacterium | reverse complement strand
CTCTTCCGATCTTGCGAACGATTCCCTGATGCAAAGATCTTCGCGATGGAAATCGATCCGCATCGACTCTCTGTGCTCTCCGATGTTTTCAAAGATCACCCCAATGTCAGCGCGCATCACACCAGTGAACTCCAAACGATCGCGAATGAAGGAGTCGATCTCATACTTACCGATGTGCCATGCTCGAACTCCGGAGTCCTCGCTCGGCGGATGGAAGCCCGGTACCGACCGATGACAGCACAAGTCAATCGAATAAGCGATATCCAGCGGGACATCCTGACACAGATCGCCCAAGTTCTCAAACAGTCAGGAACGCTCGCCTACTCAACCTGCAGCATTGAAGTCGAGGAGAACCAAGATCAGAGAGACTGGATCACCAAAAATCTCGCTTTGAATCTTCTTGCTGAGCATCAAGTTCTACCCAAAGGACAGCCGGGGGAATCCCCTTCTGGGTATCGAGATGCGACCTATGCCTGCTTCATGAGAAAATGATGCCTTACCCAAGACGCACAGGAATTGCTCGGCTATAGAATCTGTGAACCCCTGAGCGAACGCAGAATGCGGTAGCTCGATCGATGGAAGGAATCGATGAATCTTTCAGACATCCTCAGTGTTGAATGCATCCGCTCGCCGCTTGAATCTCAGGACAAGCAAGACGCGATCAACGAGCTTGTAGATCTCCTCGCTGAACACGACAAAGTGAAAGAGCCTGAGGCACTCAAAGATGCCGTATGGTCGCGAGAACAAACCAGAACCACTGGCATCGGCCACGGCCTCGCCATCCCCCACGGCAAGTGTGACTGTATCTCCACCCCCACTCTCGCAATAGGTCGCCCCTCTACACCAATGGACTTTGAGTCGATGGATTCTCAACCAGTCGAGTTGATCGTCCTGCTTGCGAGCCCGACATCGAGCACTAAGGAACACATCGAAGCGCTCGCGCAAGTCTCACGGATCATGAACAACCCAACATTCCGTCAAGAGATCTATCAAGCCGAGGATGCTGAAAAAATCTACGAGATGCTCGTCTCTCAGGGCAGCTGATTACTCTTCTGCTCGATTTGCGATCATCGCACCGAGTGACTCAAGCCGACTCAAAGAAGTGTTCGCGCGAGCTTTGAAATACGCCGCCGGAAACAGCGCGAGCAATGCGATGGTCAGACCAGACGCCGTGGTATAGAGCGCCTCAGCGATCCCTCCCGCAACAATCGTTGGATCAGAAACTCCCGCGGCTTGTCCGAGCAGATCAAAGCTCTCAATGATCCCGACCACTGTGCCCAGGATACCAAGCAACGGCGCGGCGCCGACTATGACGCTAAGTACCCAATTTCTTGCTTCCATGCTTGGACGAATCATTTCGATCGTCGCGAGCACGGCATCTTCCGACACTTGCTTCCGAGAAGAGGCCCAATACGCAAGTTTACCAATTGCGGTCGAATCGTTTGAACACACCGCCGCAAGTGTTTCCCGCTCTCCAGCCTCGACAAGATCAGCGTATTTACGGAACTGCCGCAGTTCCCTATGCGTGGAGTTCCTCGTCCAGTACATTGCCCGCTCGATGACGATCCCGAGTCCGACCACACTCATCAACAGCAGTGGGTACATCACCCATCCACCCGCAGTAAAGAACTGGATCGCTCGTTCAATCACGCCCCTACTGTAGCCCGATCATGACTCACAAAGCGCTACGATAACCCAGATGTCCAACACCAAGACCTCTCAACTTGATCTTGACTTCATCCGCGTCCAAACCGACGAAGCGATGACACGCTTTATCGATTCACTCGATCTGCCGACAAAACTAGATGAACCAATCCGTTATGCACTCTTCGCTCCAGGAAAACGAATCCGACCGTTGCTAGCTTGGTCCAGCGCGGTCGCCGCTGGAGGCGAAGGCTCCGATGCTCTTCCTGTCTGTGTTGCTGTAGAGCTCATCCACGCCTTCAGCCTTGTCCACGATGACTTACCTGCACTTGATGACGATGAACTGCGTAGGGGACGCCCCACTCTACATAAACATGCCGGGGAAGCCGCGGCGATCCTTGCCGGAGATGCGATGCTCTCGCTTGCATTCGAAGCTCTTGCAAGCGTCCAGCCACACCCAAGCGCAAACACGCACGCTCGACTCATCGCGATGCTGTCACAAGGCACCCGCTCGATGATCGTGGGTCAGGTGTACGACACACTGGGTGGATTCAAAGAGTCGCTCACCGATCGTGAACGGACCGAACTCATACACATGAACAAGACCGGCGCCCTGATTCATGCGGCTTGCACAATGGGAGCTGTTGCCGCGGGCGCCGACCAAAGAACGCTGGACCTGATCTCAGTTTTTGCATGGGACCTCGGTCTCCAGTTCCAGGTCATCGACGACCTCCTCGATGTCCAAGGCGATCCATCACTCGTTGGCAAAACACTGGGTAAGGACGAGAAAGCAAACAAACTCACATATCCCGCATCATTTGGGATCGATGAGTCGAAAGCAATTATCGGAACACTCCAGAAGAATGCCCTCTCCAAGCTCGACCAGCTCGGACCAAACAGCGCAGGATTGCGTCAACTACTGGACAAAATGACCAATCGATCGCATTGAGATCACGGTATTCTGGAATCCAACGAACACCCCTCAATTCAACTCGTAAGCACTACATACAGCACGGAAAGCCACTATACTTCTGGGAATGTCCGGCATGAGGAACTACTCGCTCGATGACCCTGCTTGAATCCATCAAATCGCCGAAGCAGCTCCGAGAGTTGTCCATCGCACAGCTCAGGGATCTCGCCGCTGAGATCCGTCAAGCGATCATCCAGCAGGTCTCTCGATCTGGCGGACACCTCGCACCCAATCTTGGTGTAGTCGAACTCACCATCGCGATGCACCGCGTCTTTGACTTCGGACACGATCGCTTGCTCTTTGATGTCGGACATCAATGCTACCCCCATAAGCTACTGACCGGCAGACAAGACAAGCTTGCCGACCTCCGCACCCGCAAAGGCATGTCAGGATTCCCCGAGCCCTCCGAGTCTGGCTATGACCTCTTCCGCGTCGGACACGCCGGGACAGGGATCTCCACTGCAGTTGGCATGGCGCGCGGCGATCAGATCAACAAAGAGTCCTATCACCCCGAGACCAATCCTGAGGGCCGCCGAGTCGTCTCACTGATCGGAGACGCCTCGATCGTCAACGGCGTTGCGATGGAAGGACTCAACAACGCGGGGATCCTCAAGCGACAGATGCTCATAGTCCTAAACGATAATGGTATGAGTATCTCCAAACCCCAAGGCGCGATGGCGCAGTACTTCGACCGAGTACGCGTCTCACACACCTATACCGACTTCAAGAAGGGCGCCAAGGTCCTCCTCGACTCCATGCCCGGCGGATCGCTGATACGCGAAGCGTACCATCGCATGGGAGAGATGACCAAAGCCGCGATCACCGAGGATTCTTGGTTTGAGAAGTTCGGATTGCTCACCGTCGGCCCGATTGATGGTCACGATCTCCCTACCTTGATCGAGTTCCTTGCTGAAGCACGCGACATGGATCGTCCGATGATCCTCCATGTCAAAACGACCAAGGGCAAAGGCCTCGATATCGCTGAACAAGACGCGACCAAGTTCCACTCTCCCAAAGCTTTCACTGTGGAACGCGACGAAACCCTCGGCTGCAAAGTCCGCATGCCCTCATCAGGACGCTCATTCACCAGCGCCTTCTCTGATGCAATCACCGATGTGATGGATCGCGACGACAAAGTCGTCGCGGCGACGGCTGCGATGCCCGATGGGACCGGGATCACACAACCACTCGAAAAGTATCCCGAACGGACATTCGATACTGGAATCTGCGAGTCACATGCGCTCGACATGCTCGCAGGCATGTCCAAGACTGGACTCCGTCCGTTCTTTGCTGTGTACTCCACATTCCTCCAGCGAGCATTCGACCAAGCGTTCCAGGAAGTCGCACTCCAGGGACTCGCTGTCAGACTCTGCCTTGACCGCGCCGGACTCGTTGGAGGCGACGGAGCCGTCCATCACGGCTTCTGCGATGTATCCATCCTCCGAACACTCCCAGACGCAGTACTCATGGCCGCGATCGACGAATCAAGCCTGATCCAATGCTTGGAGTTCATGCGTACTTGGGACAGCTCACTATCAAGTGTGCGCTATCCGCGTGACTCAATCTCTACGGTCTTTGCAGATGCCCCAACATTCAAGCTCGGACAAGCTAGGCTGCTAACACCTCAGCACAGCGATATTGATGCAAATCGACCTGATGTCGCTGTCCTCAGCTTCGGAACTCCTGCGATCAACGCGAATGAAGCGATTGAATCACTCGGAGCAGATTACAACATCGCTCATTACGACGCTCGCTTTGCTAAACCAGTCGATTCGCAGCTGATCCGCGACCTGCTTACCCGGTCCATCCCGATCCTCACACTCGAAGACCATTCAATCGTCGGAGGATTCGGAACAAGCGTGATCGAATGTGCCCAAGAATACAAACTCGATGCATCGAAAGTCGTCAGACACGGCATCCCAGACCACTGGATTCTGCAAGACTCCCGTGACGACCAACTCGCTGAAGTTGGGCTCGATGCTCACGGAATTGCTCGGATGATCCGTCATGCCGCGGATCCTTCGAGAAACAAACCATTCACACCGCATCAGAACACGGATTCCCACCAAACGACGACCGAGATTAAATCACCCAAGACCACCGAGACCACCGCGTAACTATGCCACGACGCGTTCTCATCTTGGTCAATCAGTTCAAGGAAGATGCCCTTGCGGCACTTGACGCTGTGCGTGACGCCATTGATTCCCATGCGATAATTGTCGACACGACAGACGCGATCAATCCCCCACATCTTCCAAAGGCAGCAGAAGTCGATCTCGTCATCGCTCTAGGAGGAGACGGCACAATCCTCAGAGCAGCACATCATTGCCTCAAACTTGACACCCCTCTCCTGGGACTGAATACAGGCAAAGTCGGATTCATGGCTGGATACGAGATCGAATCTTTTCTCAAAAACTCAGCTTCGATTCTCAACGAGAACACACCATTGAACACGAGGTTGGTGCAGCCGATCAGCGCTGAACTGATCAGAAACGACGAAAGCATCGAATCATTCGTTGCCCTCAACGAGTTCGTCATCACTGCAGGCCCTCCCTACAAAATCATCAAGATTGATATCTGCATTGATGACAACCCCGGCCCAACCATTGCCGGCGACGGCATCATCGTTTCCACACCGCTAGGGTCCACAGCTTACAATGTCTCTTCCGGTGGACCAATTGTCGCCCCGGGAGTGAACGCGACGATCATCACCCCGAACGCAGCCCACTCGCTGAGCTTCCGCCCCATCGTGCTTTCAAACGACACAAAGATCCGCCTTATCGCTCGGCAGACGAACAGTGACAACGGCGATGGGACTCGCCTCCTCATTGATGGCCAGCCCGGCCCTCGGATCTCATGCGACGATCATGTTGTCATCAACAAACACCCTTCCCCTGTGACATTCGTCGTTGATCCAAATGTAAGTTACTGGAACACACTCGTGCGTAAAATGCACTGGGCAAAGCCACCCACCTCCACGGAATAATCAACCGCCGATTCTTGATCACTCTACATGCATACTCAAAATCACCAGTCTGCTCCGGATCCATATCAGCTCAAGTGCCTGGAAGTCTGGGGTGGCTCAAGCAGTGCCGATCACAATGCATCTGTCCCAGGACTTGATATCAGTGTCACGTCACGACCAGTTGAGGGCTCCGAATCTGGTGGAGATATCTATCTGATTTCCTCCTGTTCCTCTGGTTGGATCTCAAGGATTCTCCTCGCCGATGTTGCCGGACACGGCAGTGCAGTCAGCGACCTTTCATCACAGCTCCGCAAAGCGATGCACAAGTCGATCAATACCGTCGACCAATCAAAGCTCGCTCGCACCCTCAACGAATCCTTTGACCAGATCTCCTCTGGATCAAAGTTTGCGACCGCGTTGCTGATGACCTACTACGCGCCATCAGGACACCTGATTCTGGTCAACGCCGGACATCCACCACCTCTGATGCGCCGAGCTGACAGCGCCCATTGGATCCCACTGAACCAGCACACGCCTGGGGTTCTCCGAGAGACATCAAATCAAGTCAAAGTTGGGATCAAAAACTTGCCCCTTGGTGTCATCAGATCGACCCAATACGAGCAGATCGCGATTAAAATCAGTGAGGGCGATCAGATCTGCGCGTACACCGATGCATTTACCGAAGCTCAGCACGAGAACGGGACTCTACTCGGAACCGATGGGCTAGCCGAATCCCTCAATCGATCACAATCATCGCAGGCATCCGAAAACGCTTCCTCTATTCTCACGGATATCAACGCCCAAGGTTACAACGCAGCTGATGACGATCACACGATGCTCATGCTCCACCACAACGGTCAAACCAGCCCAACCATCAAGATCGAGACCGTTTCCAACTT
>WUAJ01000134.1 GCA_009827215.1 Phycisphaeraceae bacterium | reverse complement strand
AGCCTTGGTCGATGCCTGTCGTGATGGATGACTCACTCATCACCAACGACGGCGTGACGATCTCATGCTTCGACCGATTCACGCTGCGTCCGAGATGGCGCGTGACCACGACCATACTGGATACCGAAGAACAAGACCGAACGAGCCGGGGCGTGCGCTCGCGGATCGCGCGGACTGTCGAAGACCTGTCGAGCGTGACCATCGCGGATGGGACTGTATATGTCGCGGCGGGATTGGCGCGGACTGGTGGACGCACTGGAGATAATCGGATCCTCGCGATCGATCTCCAGAGCGGCGCGATTCTCAAATCGACGACGATCGAGGAGATCGATCCGGATCTCGCTGGATCCACAGTCCGAGGATCGATCATTGTCGATGGTGACACACTCATCCTCGCCGCACGCAAGAACCTGCGAAGGGAGCGCCTCGTCGCGCTCTCGCTCGTTGGTATTGATCGACGAAACTTCAACCACCAATGGACACGCGAGATCGGGAGCGCCGGATCGCTCCCGTTCCAACAGATCGGACAGATCTCCCACTCAGGGATGCTTGATGATGGCGTGGTGTACTGGACCGACATGATCGGGCTGGTCTGTGCCGTGGAAACACCGACCGGTGAGGTCTTGTGGGCGCGGACGATGCCGACTTCGGATATTTACGCGCGATACGAACGCGAGCCTTGGACTGTGTCCACACCGATCGTTCGTGGGGATGAAGTCTACATCCTCGATGTTGCGGGAACACGCATCGACCGATTCAACAAACGCACCGGTGAACGCACGGGGTCGGCGCGTGCGATGAACACCGGACAGGGGCTCTACCTGCTGGAAACACCAACCCAGCTCGCGTGCATCAACAAGACCACGATCACGATGCACTCCTTCGATCAGTTTGGTGTCAATCGTCCGCAACTGCTCACCCCAACAGGTGATGGACGCTCCGCGATCGTTGGACGCGTGACCAGTTCCGGATCAACGCTGATGGTCCCAGTCCAGGATGGATTGAGTCTGCTGGACAGCACACGAACAGGAGTGCGCGATTCGGTCTTACTCGAACACTCAGGGAACCTCGTCGCGCTCGATGGACAAGTAGTCATCGCGGACGAGAACGAAGTGTTCAGTTACCTCTCGTGGGACATCGCGCAGCAGCTGCTCAGCGAACGCATACAGTCGCACAATGACACACACGCATCCATCACGCTCGCGGATCTCGCGTACCGATCTGGGAATCTCGATCGGATCATCCCGGCGATCGACCAATCAATCAAGATGCTGCGCACTGCACCCTCCGAACCACAACGCGAGGCACGCGAACGGCTCTTCCAGATTCTGATCGACATGATCGGTCTTCCGGATGATCCGGCGCGAACTGGATTCGCCGTGATCTCGAACCAGATCCGCGAGGACCTGCTCGATCGTTCGCAGCGCGTCGCGCGGACGAAGGGACAAACACTCGCGCAGCAAATGGTGACCGGCGCCTGGCGCAGCGCGTTGGGTGAGATCGACGAAGCTGTGCGTGTGTACCACGAGGTGCTCCAAACCGACGCGATCTCCTCAGGGATGTGGCAAGGCAACGGCCTCGCGATCCGCGCCGACATCGAGGTCACGAACCAACTGAATCAGATCGTCGCGGAGCACGGCCGTGGTGCGTGCCGAGTATTTGACGAGCTCGCGCTCGCGGATCTTCAGGCGCAAGCGCCGACTTCATCTCCTGAATCCTTCGAGCGCATCGCGCGGATGTATCCTTGGGCGCCCAGCACTCCGAGCGCGTGGTCAAACGCCGCTCAGCGTTGGTTGCAATCGGACAACGCTCCTGCGTCTGTTCGCGCGGCACAGTCCGGGATGGATTCGATCGAAGCACTGAACTCGCTCAATGTTCGGATCGAGCAGTCAACCATCGATGCGCTTGCGTCCTCACTCGTCGAGGGATTGATCGGATCGCAGCGCCAGAGCGAAGCATCACGCGTCGCGGCTCGCCTCTCGAGCACCTATCCAGACATCACGATCACTGTTCAAGGACAAACGATCGATGCGGGATCGCTCTCGATTGGTCTCTCCTCTGGACAACTCGCGCCGGCGCTGGGGAGCACGCTCGTGCTCGATGAATCTCCGATCCTGCTGACAGGCTCTCCGGTCAAATCTCCGATCCGGAGCGACTTTGAGACGATGGTGTTCTTCGCGCCTCAACTGGCGCAGGTCCGGATGATCCGATTCAATCAGACGAATCCTCAGCAGCTCTGGACTCGGCGCGCTCCCGGAGTGCATCCACCAATCGTCGTCGTGCACAACGAGTTCCAGACGATCCTGTTCTGGGCGCCAGATGGCGATGATCCCGATGGCGGCTGGATCGAATCAATCGAAACTACAACAGGTCAAACACGCTGGAAACTGGAGAATATGGGACAGCGCCTGTTCGAAGGATCGACACGCGTCCCCGATCGTGCGGCACAAATCGATGGACAGTTCTCGTCTCCAACTGAAGGTGTTGTGCCGTTGTTCCAGATGCTCAGCACCTCAGATGGTTCGGTGCTTGCGCTGGTGGATCGGATCGGACGCGCCGGCGCTATTGATCTGCTCACTGGACAGGTGCTCTGGACTGAAGATCTCCCCATCAATCGCGTACATGATGTTGATCTATCGTCAGGAGTTTTAGGTGTCGTCGGGATGTCGCACATCGACAACGCACCTGAGCACGGCGAGGTCCTGCTCCGCTCTCCTCGCATCGCATCGATTGATGCGCGTACAGGACAGATCATCCAGATGATGGATGCGCAGACCTCGACCCCACGCTGGGTCCGCGTCGCGCCGTCAGGGAGTCTGATCGTCGGCACCTCGCAGCGCGTGCTCTCGCTCTCGACACGGACCGGCACACTAGATTGGGTCATCCGCAACGACAACCTGTTGAACACCAACGCCGCGTGGATCATCAACGATTCACTGGTTGTGCTCGACGAGTATGTCAACCTTTGGCCAATCGGTCTGATCGACGGCAAGATCCCCAGCGATTCATTCCACACGCTCGGACGCGTCTACGAACGCGGCTGGGTCGATGTGCAAGCTCGCGCTGAGCATCTCGCGATCGTTGCCTCAGGCGGTATTGGCATCTTCGATCCCTCAGGACAGACACTCGGACTCGATCCTGAACCCGCGATGCGGCCATATGTTGACGGCGCGTGGGGCGCGGACTCTGTCGTCCTGGTCGGACGCGCCGATACAGATAATGAGCGATTGATGACGATCCCGATCAGCATGTTCAGTCTTGAGAATGCGCGGATCATGGATCAGATCGAGCTCAAACTCCCCAGCGCGATTCAGCGACAACCAACCATCACACAAGCCGCGGACGGCGTGGTGGTGGTGGGGTTTGGAGAGGTCAGTGTGTTGATCAGGACTGAGTAGCTTACACAGGTGCTTCAGAAGGATTCGCGCCCTGCTCGATCATCCCGATCTTGTTTACGCGTCGTTCGTGACGACCTCCATCGAACGGTGTTTTGATCCAGACCTCGATGATTTTGTCCATCAGTCTCGCGCCGAGCAAATCCGCGGAAAGACACAGGATGTTCGCATCATTGTGCGAGCGTGAGAGTTGTGCGGTCAGTTCATCATGACACAACGCCGCACGCAGTCCATCGATCTTGTTGGCGGCGATGGACATCCCAATCCCTGTGCCGCAAATCAGCACGCCACGATTCGCTTTTCCTGAGGTGACTTCGTGACCAACCTGCCAAGCTTTTTCAGGGTAATCGCAAGGCTGCTCGTCACAGTCCCCAACGATCCACGCGTCGTGTCCGAGGTTTTTGATCGTCTCGAGGATCTGATTCGCGGCTGAGTTCCCTCGATGGTCCGAACCGATCGCGATCTTGTACTGCGTGCTCATGCGTTGATTTCCTCGAATCGGCGCTCGATCAGCTCTTTGAGTCGATCTGCGGTGTGTTGGTAAACTTCGATGCCTTGCCCGATCGGATCGGGAACCCCCTCGTGCTCGTCGAGGACAAAGACTTTGTGTACTGAGTTCGGAGCCATGGTCATCACGGCTTGCGCGTGCGTTGGGGTCATCGTGTAAATGACCTCCGCTTGATCGATCATCTCGAGTGTGATGGGTTTGGACTGGTGTGTAGTCAGGTCCAGACCCATCGCGTGGACGACCTCGACGGCTTCGCGGGTCGCGCCCATGCCGCTGCCAGCCGCGACGCCGGCGCTCTGGATGATCGTTGTGATCCCGCTTGGTTTCTGTTTCTCGACGAGATCCCGCGCGATGACCTCCGCCATCGGACTCCGGCAAGTGTTTCCAGTGCACACAAACAGGATGCGCCGCTCAAGATTCGAGAGCACCTCTCGTTCACTCAGCACGCCGCTCGATGAGACATCGATCCGCCCGTCCATCGAGAGTCGAACAGTCGTGGAATGTTGCTGATGCAGCGTCTGTCCATCATCGACCACGAGTGTCGGGAGTTCCGCTTGTGTGTCGCTCGGACTATCGGGAACGGCGCTGATGTCGGTCCCTGGATCTTCTCCCTGCGCCCAAACCGCGGCCCCCAAACGGCGCGCGACGCACGCAACACCTGCGTGGCGCAAGATTTGTCGACATGTGGGATGATCGGGAATCCGAAGCGCGATGTGACGACCATCATCGATGATGCCGCGTGGGATCGACAGCGCTTCACAGACACGATCAATCGCATCGTTCGTCTGCTCGATGACGATGCGAGTCGGACCCGGCAAGAGTGTGTGCACCAAGCGTTTGGTCGTCGGCGAATCAAGCACTAGATGTTCGATGATTTGTTCAATATCCGCAAGATGCAGTGTCATCTTTGGATCATCGAGGACATTGGGGTTACCGGTCATCTGATCCTGGAGCTGTGATCCTTGCTGATCGGCGCGCGTGAATAAGCCGTACAGCGTGTCTGTAGGGAGCACGACGCACTCATGCTTCACCAGTGCATCAGCGGCACGCTCGATGAGTTGAGCACGCTCCTCAGGGTTCATGTTCGCGAGTCGGACTCCAAGGTCAGGCATATACACACAATAGCGTCATCGTTCAATCTTGGCGCATGTGCTTTCGGAGTAGAGTCAACATGATGCCTCCAGAGAAGCCGCAGCGTGTCCTTTGGTAAATTTCTTCATCAACCGCATCCGTCTTTGAACGAGAAGGTTGACAAATCCATGCTGTCCTTAGTACGGTAGGGGTTGCCGGTTTTTATGCGTTTGGACTTCTTCACGAAGAGCAACACATACATCCCGGCGGGGCAACAGCAACTCGCAGCGCACAGTAAGGACTTTACCCACGATGGGAATCCAGGACCGTCAGCATGACCGCAGCGTTCTTGATGATGTGCTCATCAAGGTGAAGCTGAATCATCCAGAACACACGCGCAAGTGGTTCGAGGAACTCGAGCCGCTCGGGATCGCGTCGGGATCCTTCGGCGTGCGCGCTCAAAGCGACATGCACCGCGATTATCTCCGCCGAACATGTCTCGAAGCGTTCAACGATGCGCTTGGAGAAACCACAGGACAGCTCCTCGCGATCCGATTCCTCGGCCCAAACGATGAGTGGGAGTCCCCGATCACCACTACCAAACGCGCCGAGACCAAGAAAGCCGCGGCTCCGACTCCTGCTGCAGCATCGAGCGGATCGTCCATCTGGTCTGATGAAGCGGGACTCTCCGATCAAGAGCTCAAAGACTCGCAAAGCCTTGGCGCGACCCCGATCGTCCACGCGAGCTCCGAACGCTCAAGACTCGATTCGAGCGGCGCGCTCCCGATCAATCCGGATTACGGCTTCAACGAGTTCGTCATCGGACCCAACAACCGACTCGCGCACGCCGCGTCGGTCGCTGTCGCAGAGAATCCAGGATTCGCATACAACCCGCTCTTCATCCACGGCGGTGTCGGACTCGGAAAGACCCACCTGCTTCAAGCGATCTGCTTGCGCATCACGCAAGAAAATCCAGGGATCAATCTGCACTATGTATCGTGTGATGGGTTTATGACCCAGTTCATGAGTGCTGTGCAGTCTGGAAAAATGGCCGAATTCCGACACACCTTCCGCGATGTGGACCTGCTCGTCATCGACGACATCCACTTCCTCGCCAAGCGCGATCGCACGCAGGAAGAGTTCTTCCACACCTTCAACGCGCTCTACCAAGCGAACAAGCAGATCATCCTGTCGTCCGATGCCCCTCCTGAGGAGATCCCCGATCTTGAGGAACGATTGGTGTCGAGGTTCATGTGGGGACTGGTCGCAAAGGTCGAGAAGCCGGGATTCGAGACGCGGATCGAGATTCTCAAACGCAAGGCGGATGCTCGCGGAATCAAGCTCCCTGAGCCCGTCGTGACGGAGATCGCGCATTACATCGACACCAACATCCGCGAGCTCGAGGGCGCGATCACCAAGCTCCAGATCTATGCGAATGTCGAGAAACGCGACATCGATCTCGATATGGCGCGGGATGCACTCGGAGAAGAGTTCGCCGCGGCTGTGAGCGCCCAAGGCACAGGTCCCACAATCGATCGGATCATCTCCGAGATTTCCGGGTACTACTA
>WUAJ01000133.1 GCA_009827215.1 Phycisphaeraceae bacterium | reverse complement strand
TATTCATTCCTGTTCGCTTAGCTCACGACGCAGAGGAGTTCTCCGCCCACGCCTTCTTTACGGCATGCCCGATCCGAGAGCACGCCATGACTGGTCGATACGATCGAAATTCCAAGACCTTGCATCGGAGCTGGGATCTTGTCCATCGATTTGTAGACTCGGCATCCCGGCTTGCTCATCCGCTTGAGTTCATGGATGAGCACTTCGCCGCGTGGGCCGTACTTCAGGTCGATGTGGATGGTGCCCTGCTTCTTGTCTTCAACGACTTCGTAGCCATTGATGTAGCCTTCGGTCTTGAGGACCTCGGCAACTCCGCGGCACACCTTGTTGTTGAGGCACACAACGCTCTTGGCGCGATTACGCGTCGCGTTGCGGATTCGGGTCAACATGTCTGCGACTGGATCACTGATCGTCATCGTGTTCTACCTTTTCTTGCGTTCTGACTCGCCGGAGCGGGCCCGCACTTTGATCATTCCTGCGCCACGAGGGCGTGTTGGAGCGTTGTATTACCAGCTTGCCTTCCGCATGCCCGGGATCTTGCCTTCCAGAGCAAGCTTGCGGAGCATGATGCGTGAGATACGGAACTTGCGGTAGACGCCGCGTGCTCGTCCTGTCAGTTCGCAACGACGAACATGACGGGTCTTGTACTTCGGTGTCTTGTTGCTCTTGACGATTTGACACTTTCTAGCCATTACTCAGTCCTTCCTAATCTCACTTCTTCGCTTCGGGCTTCTTGAAAGGCATCCCGAGCTCAGCAAGCACGAATCGGCTCATCTTTGGATCGGAGTTGCTGAATGAGAAGTTGATGTTCATGCCGTGGGTGAACCCTTGCTCGGCCATGTTGATCTCAGGGAACACACCCTGCTCGGTCAGACCCATCGAATAGCTCCCCTGACGGTCGAACGCCTTGTCGTTCAGACCACGGAAGTCCTTGATACGAGGGGTTGCGAGATTGATCAGACGATCGAGGAAGTGCCACATGTGATCACGGCGGAGCGTGACCTTGAACGCGGTCTCGTAGCCTTCACGGACCTTAAAGTTCGACACCGACTTCTTCGCAGCGATCTTCACAGGCTTCTGACCGGTAATGGTCGTCAGCGTATGAAGTACGGATTCACGAACATTATTTGGGATCTTGGTACCATCGAGGTGACGCCCCACATTGACATTGAGGGTGATCTTCTCGAGCTTTGGCATCGCCATTGTGTTCTTGATCCCGAACTCCTGTGCAATCTTGGGACGCACAGTGTCCATGAACATCGACTGCATACGAGGCTTGTTGGCCTGCATTGCTGCGTCGAGTGTTTCTTGATCGAACTTGTCTTTCTTCGCCATGACTTATCCGCCGTTTGGTTCTCTGAACACTTCAGAGAACTGTGATTCTGTATTACGAGTTAGGACCGCTGACCTGACCGAGTGACTTGCCGTTACGAACCGCGACGCGATTCTTTGAGCCGTCCTTCTGAGTCTCGAAACGCACGCGTGTTGGTTTGCCATCAACCACAGGACTCACATTAGAGATGTGCAGAGGCATTTCCTTATTGACCACACCACCCTTTGGGTTGATCTGGGTCGGACGCACATGCCGGGTCTTAATATTGACACCTTTGACGATGACCTTGTCCGTCTTGTTGAGGATCTTGATGACCTCTCCGTTCTGACCCTTGTGGTCGCCGGAAGTCACCATGACTTGATCGCCTGTTCGAATATGCTTTGGCATCACACAACCTCCGGTGCGAGGGACACAATCTTCATGTAGTTGCGTTCGCGGAGTTCACGAGCGACCGGGCCGAAGATACGGGTGCCCTTCGGGTTGCCATCATCATTGATGAGGACGACCGCGGTCGAATCGAACTTCACATACGAACCATCCTTACGGCGGGTTGGCTTGGCGGTGCGGACAAGGACTGCCTTGTACTTCTCACCAGTCTTTACCTCTGACCCGGGGAGTGCTTTCTTGACACTCACGAGGACCTTGTCGCCGATGAACGCTTGACGACGGGTCTGACCGTCGCGACGCGTGGATCCGCCGTACACACGGATAACATAAGCGACTTTGGCGCCTGAGTTGTCCGCGACTTCACATCTGGATTCTTGCTGGAGCATTTTGCCCTGCCTTCTTCCTAAACCTCGACCTCATGCCGAGGGGTCTGATCACATGCTGCGCTTCTCGATAATCTTCGAGATTTTCCAGCTCTTGGTTTTCGAGACCGGGCGACACTGCACGATCTCGACTACGTCGCCTGTATGCGACTCATTGTTTTCATCATGAACATGCATCACAGTGCGCTTGCTCACGAACTTGCCATACTTTGGGTGCGGGGCTTTGTAATGGATCACCACTTTGCGGGACTTATCCCGAGTGTCGGTCTCCACCACGCCAATCTTTGCACCTTTGATTTCGGTATCGCTCATGGTCATCCTCAGGAGTCTTTGTTGTTCCGCGCGGTCTGCTCGGTCAGGAGCCTGGCGATGTCCTTACGGATTTTGCCAAACTGCGAGGTGTCTTCGATCTTCTCGGTCACGCTCTTGTTCCGCATCGCCATCAGCGAACTGCGGAGACGACCGAGCTCGACCACGATCTCTTCGTCTTTCAATGCTTTTACTTCTGCACCAGTCATCATCAGCCCCTTATGCCTCGATCCGACGGTTGACCATCCGACACTTGATCGGCATCTTCATCGCGACACGGGCGAATGCTCCCTTGGCGCGAACTTCACTGACACCTGCAAGCTCGTAGAGGATCGTGCCGGGACGAACGCGTGCCGCCCAGTAATCCACATCAGCCTTACCCTTACCCATACGAGTTTCGAGTGGCTTCTTGGAGATCGGCTTGTCCGGGAACACACGGATGAACAGCTTGCCTTCACGCTTGAGGAAGTGCTGACATGTCACACGACCCGCTTCGATACAGTTGCTCTTGAGCCAGCAGCCTTCGAGCGCCTGAAGACCGAACTCGCCGAAAGCAACATAGTTGCCCTTGGTCGCTTTACGATCACGGCGACGACGGAACTCTTTACGGTGCTTGACACGCTTTGGTATTTTATAAGGAGGCATATCTGAGTCCTTTTACTTTCCAATAAACCGCTTGAAGCAGCCGACGATTAACGGCGACCTCGAGCACGAGCGCGGGCACCTGCCGCGTTAGATTGATTCTCTTCTTCCTGAGTCGAGTACACACCCTTGTAGATCCAGACCTTGACGCCCAGAACACCGTAAGTAGTGTGGCTCTCAGAAAAGCCGTAGTTGATATTCGCTTGAAGCGTCGACAGCGGAAGCGATCCAAGACGCACATCAAGACGGCGGCTCATTTCCGCACCACCAAGACGACCAGCGACCTGGATCTTCACACCCTGAGCACCAGCGTTCATGACATTCTCAGCACGCATCTTGAGGACGCGGCGGAATCCCATACGCTTCTTGAGCTGTTCAGCAACACCGTCTGCGACAAGCTGCGCTTCAAGGTCAGGCTCACGGATCTCCACAACAGAGATCGCAACCTTCCGACCAGTCATGTAACGGAGCTCTTCGGTCATGCGATCGATCTCGGATCCCTTGGGACCAATCACGATACCTGGACGAGCGGTCCGAACGATGATCTTTAGTTCTTCGCGAGTACGCTCAATGTGGATGTCAGAAACCGACGCGCTAGGCGGAGTCTGGTTCAGACGCTTGTTGAGGTACTGACGGATCTTCTCGTCTTCGACGAGGAGCTCGCCGTAGAGAGCCTTCGGAGCATACCAGCGTGAGCGGTGGGCTTCCGTAACACCGAGTCGAAGTCCGAATGGATGACTTTTTTGTCCCATTAGCTACGCTCCTGAACTGAAACAGTAATGTGGCTTGTACGCTTGAGGATTGGGTGTGCTCGGCCGCGATCTTTTGGACGGAACCGCTTGATGTGGGTTGCACGATCCACGGTTGCTTCGCTCACGAAGAGCTCGCCCGTGTCAGCACCGAGTTGCTCAGCATCCGCTTGTGCAGCGAGGAGTGCTTTGCCGATATTGACCGAAGCACGCTTGGTCGAGAACTGGAGCATCTGGGTCGCTTCATCGATCGACTTGCCACGGATCATGTCCACAACAAGCTTTGCCTTCTTCTGGCTCCCGCGATGGTTGCGGACCTGAGAAGTGAACTTTGAGATGTCCTTTGGAAGACAACCGACAGCGGTTGCCATCGCTTCGATATCTGCACGACGGCAGCGTGGATGGTCACGACCTGCGAGCCAGTTCTTGACTGCTGATCCCGCGGCCTTCTCGCTCAGCGATTGACCGGAGACTGCTTGAACAAGCTGCTCTTCGGTCACGCCGACCTGTGCTGCGCGTTTCTTGAGTTCGTCTGATCTAAGTTTCATGGCTTTATCCCTTGGTCAACGCTTAGCGTGACTTGAGCCCTTCCTTCTTGTTCGTGTGACCACGGAAGGTACGCGTGTTGGAGAACTCACCCAGCTTGTGGCCGACCATGTCCTCAGTAACGAACACATCGATGAACGAGCGTCCGTTGTGGACCTGGAATGTGTGTCCGATGAACTCCGGAACCACCGTGCATGCACGAGCCCAAGTCTTGATGGGCTTCTTCTCGCCGGCAGCTTCGAGCTTCTCCACCTTGCGGTAAAGCTTCTCATCGACATATGGGCCTTTTTTGAGACTTCTTGACATCGTCTAATCCCTTTATGCTTACTTGAGCTGTCCGTAACGCTTGCTCTTACGACGGCGGATGATGAGATCCTGCGACGGCTTGTTCCGATTACGAGTACCGCCACCCTTTGAGAAAGTGCCTGACTTGCTCACAGGTGCACGACCACCCTTACTGCGACCATCACCGCCACCAAGCGGGTGAGCGTGGTGACTCATCGCCACACCACGAGTCTTCGGACGACGACCGAGGTGACGAGAGATACCAGCTTTACCGAGACGACGGTTCTGGTGATCCGAGTTTCCAACAACACCAATCGTTGCTCGGCACTCAATAGGAACGCGACGGGTCTCACCCGAAGGCATGACGATCGTCGCGTATTTTTCTTCCTTGTTGGTCAAGCGAGCAGACATACCGGCGCTTCGGCAGAGTTTGCCGCCGCCACCTGGACGGAGCTCGATGCAGTGCACATTCATACCAGATGGGATGTGCTTGAGCTGCATGCAGGCGCCGATGCTCGGCTCGATCGCTTCGGTGGACGAGCTCTCAACGGTATCGCCGTCTGTAAGCTTGTTCGGAGCGAGGATGTAACGCTTAACGCCGTCCGCGTACTCAATGAGCGCGATGTGGCAGCTGCGATTCGGATCATACTCGATCCCCTTCACAGTCCCGACGATCCCGTCGCGGTCGCGACGAGCGAAATCGATCTGGCGGTACATGCGCTTGGCACCCCCACCACGACCGCGAACAGTGATCTTGCCCTGGTGGTTACGACCACCCTTCTTGGACAATGGCTTCAGCAGCGACTTCTCAGGGGTCTTCTTGGTGACTGCCTCATTGAGGTTCACCGACGCGTTGCGTCGCCCGGCGCTGGTTGGTTTATAGACTCGAATGGCCATAGCTTGCTATTCCTTTCTCACCAAACTCAGAAGAGCTCGATGGCGTCTCCATCAGCGATCCGGACCATCGCACGCTTCCAACTAGCTTCGGCAACCTTGCCGTAGCGGAAGCGACGCGAGCCGCCCTTGCGGACCTGGGTATTGATCTTTACAACCTTGACGCCATAGGCCTGCTCGACAGCAGCTTTGATCTCGTCTTTGGTCGCACGACGATCGACCTCGAAAGCGTACACATTGGCTTCTTCCATGCGCTCTGTGCTTTTTTCGGTCAGGAGTGGTTTACGAAGAATGTAGTGTGGCTCGAGCATTACGCCTGCCCTCCTTCATTCCGGACGATCTTGCCGGTCTGCGAGCTCGGACCATTGAGCCAAGCTTCGAGATCAGCCTTGTCGATCACGAGGTAACGATTGTTGAGCATCTCGTATGCGTTGAGCTGGTCAGCTTTGCACATCGCAACGCCGTCAATGTTGCGAGCACTCAAACGAGCGTTCTTGCTCTTTTCAGCATCTGGAGACAGCGCGAGAAGCGCGGACTTGTCGATCCCGATGTTGCTGAGGAAGTCTTTGAATGCTTTGGTCTTTGGAGCGTCGAAGGTCAGGCCGTCAATAACCTTGACTTCCTGGTCCACGAGCTTGGCGAGCAGCGCGTTGCGGTTTGCTTTGCGACGCATCTTGATCGGCATGCTCTTGTGGTAGTCTTCACGCGTGCGACGCTTGGCCTTTGCGTGTCCACCACCACGGAAGATCGGGGCTTTCTTGTCGCCGTGGCGAGCGTTGCCCGTACCTTTTTGTTTGTACATTTTCTTGCCAGTCAACGAACCCATCGAGCGCGTTTTGGAGCGCGCCGAACCCTGACGCTGGTTCGCATGATACATCACGAACGCCTGCTTGATCAGGTCTGCGTTGATTGTCTCGCCGAGTGCGATCTCATCGACAGACATCGTGCCTGCGGACTCACCACTCATTGTGTAGACGGGGACATCCATTGGTCTTTACCTCGCCGTACGCCTTCGTTCAACCTGCCGATTCCGATCGACAGG
>WUAJ01000132.1 GCA_009827215.1 Phycisphaeraceae bacterium | reverse complement strand
GTGGGTGGTTCGATCCACTCTCTAAGCAGCCACTCCCGATCTTCCCAAGATCCATCGCGATCATCACCAGCGCCACAGGTGCGGCTCTTCAGGATGTCCTTGATACCGCCGCGAAGCGATGCCCCGCCGTCAACATGCTCATCGTCGATGCGCGAGTGCAAGGCGAACAAGCGAAGGGGCAGATCACAAACGCCATCAACAAGCTCTCAGAACAGCACACCAAACTCGGAATCGACGCGATCATCCTCACCAGAGGTGGGGGCAGTCTCGAAGATCTCTGGGCATTCAACGAACCCATCGTTGCCAAGGCTATCCACATTTGCGCTATCCCGATCGTCGCCGCGATCGGACACGAGACCGATACCACAATCGCTGAGTTGGTCGCCGACGAGCGTGCCGCAACCCCGACCCAAGCCGCGATGAAGCTGGTGCCAGATCGTGCCGCACTGTCCGAACAACTCCACGCATTGACGCGTCGATTATCCAGAGAAATCAGCACACTGCTCACGTACGAAGAGTCAAGACTCAATCGATTGGTCACCAGCGGACCGCTCGCCAATCCTCAGCGGCTCATTGACCCGCAGAGCACAAGGCTCGACACACTACGGACTCAGATCCATTCCGCGATCCGTCATATCCAGTCTGCAAAGACCCGCCAAATCGACACCCTCGCGATCCGTCTTGCCAAGCACCAACCCGCCGCGGTCCAAGCCCAGCGTCAAGAGCACATCCACGCGCTCCATCAGCGCCTTACTCGATCAATGCAAACACGATTCCGATCGATGACCGCTTCCCTCGATGCCGCTCAGCGAGAACTCAACGCGATCGGTCCACGCCAGGTATTGAGCCGCGGTTACTCACTCACCACCACCAAAGCAGGATCTGTTGTCCGCTCAACCAAGGATCTTAAATCTGGTGATTCGCTCACCACGCATCTCAACGATGGCACGGTCACCTCAGTCGTAGACGGCAAGAAAGTCACCAACCAAGCCAAGCCCAAGAAGGCGCCACCTCAACCATCACTCTTCAATCACAAAGAGGGACAGGATTAATCATGCCCAAGAAAGCCAAAGACGAACCGCGTTATGAGGACCTTGTCGAGCAGATCGAAACGCTCGTCGAGAATATCGAGTCAGGAGAACTCGGTCTCGAGGAGTCCATCAAAAGCTACGAAGAAGGCACCAAGCTCATCAAGCAAGCCCGCGCCATCCTCGATCAAGCAAAGCAGCGTGTCGAATCGCTCAACCTCGAAGAATCCAGCGATTGACCACGCTTTGCCGATGAAAGTAGCCCATGCCTGACGCTCTGATCATGATCCTCCCAAAGCTCATTATCCTGAGCTTTATCATGGCTTTCGGCGCCTGCATTGGATCACTCGTCAATGTGCTCGTATACCGACTCCCGCTCGGACTGGATGTCATCCGTCCGACCTCTCGCTGTCCCAAGTGCAACACCAAACTTACCTGGCGAGAGAATATCCCGATCTTCGGATGGATCCTCCTGCGAGGAAAGTGCCGATTCTGCAAAGCCAAAATCTCTCCCGAGTATCCGATCGTCGAGACTATCGTCGCGTTGATGTTCGGACTGCTCTACACCCTCTGGTACCTCGTCGAGCCGGGATCGACCTTCCTCGGATTGCCAGTCGGATCCATCGCACCAGATTGGGCAATCAACGGCCCTGCATTGACCTGGCCGACCCTCGTCATCCTGTTCATTCTTATGGGATCCCTCGTCGCGATGACCATCATCGACGCGCGCACATATACGATCCCGCTTGTGTTAACCTGGGTCCCCGCCGTTGTCGCGATCCTCTTTCACACCGGACACGCGCTTTGGTTCCAACTCGCACATGGTCAACTCACACAGGTCATCCCTGGATACTGGAACTTTACCGAATCAAACAGCCGATGGATGACCGCTGAAGGCGCTCTCTGGTCCATCCCAACAGGAGGACTCGGTGGATGGCGTTTCATCGGGATCATGCTCGGCGCGGCCTTCGGCCTCTTCATTTCCAACCTACTACTCAAATACAGAGTGCTCACCCGCTCCTTCGCCGACTACGACCAGTGGCTCGAGAAACATAACAAGTCGCTCGCTGAATCCATGGAAGAGCCGGACACGGAGCCCGACCACTCCGCTGCTCAAGAATGGATCATGTACCCTTATGCCCGCCGAGAGATGATCCGCGAACTCGCATTCCTCGCCCCTGTCGCGCTGTTTGCCTTCTTCGGAGGTTGGCTCAGTGTAACCTTGGTAACCCGTATCGCTGGAGAATGGATCTTCAACCCCTCAACGGGCGAGATGCTCCCTCCAACTCAAGCACCACTCTGGTTAGTGGTCCTCGCCGGGACGCTCGCCGGGTATCTCATCGGTGGGGGAGTCGTCTGGGCCGTCCGTATCCTTGGATCGCTCCTCTTCAACAAAGAAGCGATGGGACTCGGAGATGTCCATATGATGGCCGCCGTCGGCGCCTGCATGGGATGGATCGACTCGACCATCGCGTTCTTTCTCGCCGCCTTCGTCGCACTCGGAATCGCGGCACTCGGAGCGATTGGGAAGGGAAAGCTCTCTCGCGCCATGCCCTACGGCCCGTCACTCGCGATCGCGACGATACTGGTACTCTTCGCCAAACCCCTGATTGAATGGGGTTTAGGAAAGATCTTTGGTATGGAAGGCCCGTTGAATCTTCCCTGAGAGAATCCATGCAAAATAAAGCAGAAACGGATAGAGTATCCACAAGAACCACATACAAGGACAACCCAAACCACGGAGCCAAATCATGATCCGATCGATCAACAAAAAACTCGGACTTACCCTGCTCTCAGCAGTCATGCTGACCGCTTTCACAGGCTGTAAAACAGTGTCACAGAGGGACTACGACGCTGCGATCGAAGAGAACACCACCCTTCGCGAACGCATCGCTGCACTCCAATCCTCGGCTGAGCAAGCAGGCAATGCAAACCAGTCTTACATCGATCAGAACAACCAACTCCGCAGTGAAAACCAGCGTCTCGCGGACCAACTCGCCGCTGCTCAAGCGAATCCAGCGACCGGTTTTGAGAACATCGACGGCGTCGATGTCGGACGCCGTTCAGGTGGTGAAATCGTCGTCGGAGTCGAAGCAGATGTCCTGTTCAACTCAGGATCCGCTGATCTCCGCAAGGACGCCAAAGCGACGCTCGATCGCGTTGCCGGCGTGCTCAAATCCACCTACGCGAACAATAATGTCCGCATTGAGGGATACACCGATACCGATAAACTCGTGAAAACCAAAGCGAAATGGCACACCAACGAGAACCTCTCCGCGGCTCGGGCACTCGCGGTCGAGTACTACCTCGTCGGTAAGGGTGTCGATAACGATATGGTCTACTCAGCCGCCTTTGGGCCCTCCAATCCCAAAGCGACCAAGAAAGACTCCCGGCGTGTAGAAATCGTCATTCTCGGCAACTAAATGACGATCGAAAGCAGGAAGAACACCAACTCGCGGGGTACAATCCCCCCGCTCCGGGCTATTGGCGCAGTTGGCTAGCGCACCAGTATGACACACTGGGGGTCACAGGTTCGAGTCCTGTATAGCCCATTTAAATACGGCTTCGCTCCATGCGGGGCCTTTGTTTTTCGGGACAAATACCGAAGAACGACAACCAGATCACGCCACCTTAGCTCAGTTGATAGAGCAGCTGATTTGTAATCTGCAGGTCCTCGGTTTGAGTCCGAGAGGTGGCTGTTTCAGGGCTATGATGCCCGACAATTCAGGGGCGTGTATCCAAGCGGCCAAAGGACGGGGATTGTAAATCCTCTCGCATTCGCGTTCGGTGGTTCGAATCCACCCGCGCCCACTTCCCCTTACCAGACCCTCCGATTATCGGAGGGTCTTTGTTTTTCTAGGCCATTCCCCCGATTATCGACCTTCACTTCATTCTGCCCCGTTTTTCACCGATCTCGCTTAAAGAGGCCCTTTACATGGCGCTTCTCTAGGAGATCGTTGATGGCTAAATTGTCATTCAAATCCAGCAAACCCTTTGCTTCACTGACTGTGACATCCATCTCCTCGGGAACACTCGCCGTAGTCGCCATTGTCACCATAGTGGTTGGTGCATTGACCTGGTGGACAGTGAATCAAGTCCGTGAAAACGCGCACAAAGATCATCTCGAAGAACTCACCAAATCAATCCAACTCATCGCATCGCAAACAGAGTTGTCGCTCCAAGACAGTGATCTCTCCAGAATCCGAAGGTTGCTCCTCGATGCTCAAGCGACAGGACTCTACCTCAGACTCTCAATCGACTACGCGAACAACCAAACGCTGGTATCTACAGATCTTGGCGATACATATCAGACCTCGCTACCAGACTCATGGGGCGCGCCAGCAGTGCCATTTGAATCCAAATCCCGTTTCGATCCTCAACTGGGTCAACTGACCCTCTTTGAACCGCTCCATGTCGGGAAAGACGGATCAGCAGTACTCATCGCTGAGTCCATGCCGATTGCTGATTCACAACTGCTTTGGCGCTTCGAACTCGCTGCAGCGCTCACCGCACTCAGCGGGCTAGTTCTCGCGATGCTCGCATGGCTGCAACGCCGTCAGCGTCCGGCGCCAGTCAATGCGATCCGCAATGCACTCACGCGATACGCAGAAGGTCAAACATCCACTCCAGATCTGCTTGTCGCTTCCAGTCTGGGACAAGAAGCAAGCGCATTCAATGATCTGCTCCAGGAGCGCGACGAGCTCAGTTCAAAGCTCACAATGCTCGAATGCGAAAGCACCATCGCAACTGTATCTGCAGACTCCTTTGGTCTATCGAGTGTCTGCTCCTCGCTTACACAGGGGATGGTTGTACTGGATTCAAACCTGAACATCCAGTTCATCAACGGCTCCGCAGCTGCATATCTTGGAGTAGATGTCGGAACCAGCAATGGGAAGTCAATCAGCCAGATTGATCCGAATAACTTGCTTGTTCATACAGCTACTCGCGCACTGAACCCCGATAGCCCGCGTCGTCTCATGGCGGAGATCCAGCTTGAGCAATCAGCAACGACGCTCCGTGCTACATTTGCACGAATCCCAAGAGAAGACGATGTCTTGTGCTTGATCTATATCGAGGATATCACTCAGCAGCGTCACGCTGATGAAGCACTCAATAGTTTCATCGCTCAAGCGACGCATGAGCTCCGTACGCCGCTGACCAACATCCGCCTATACGCGGAGGAAGCAATTGACGCAGGAACAGAAGACGAAGAGTTCCGTTCCAACGCGTTCAACATGATCAACTCAGAATCACGCCGTTTGGAGCGTCTCGTCTCAGACATGCTGTGCGTGTCAGAGCTGGAAGCCGGATCTATGAAGATCCGCAAAGACACTGTCCGTCCTGGAGCGATGTTCGAGGAACTGCAGCGTGATTACGCACCGCAAGCCGAATCCAAAGGGATCAACCTGATCTTTGATCTTCCGCCGAAGTTCCCGAGCTTGGAAGCAGACCGAGATCGTCTAGGACAAGCCATCCATAACCTCATTGGTAACGCTCTGAAGTACACATCATCAGGCGGGACCGTCACAGTCAAGGTTGAGTTTGATCCTTCCGACGCGATGACCGTTCGTGTATCAGATACGGGAATAGGTATCTCGCTCGAAGATCAGTCCCGGATTTTCGAGCGATTCTGCCGTGCCCAAGATCAGCGGATCGAATCTATCTCCGGAACCGGTCTGGGACTCTCGATCACCAACGAAATCGTCAAAATGCACTCTGGTCAAATCACAGTCGAATCCGAACTAGACCAAGGGTCAACCTTTATCATGACAGTCCCCTCGGGACGCACTCCGATGAACAGCGCCGCGTAAAGGGGATCCAGCATGATGGCATTTGATCAACAATCCATCGGCGCTGTGACGGTCCTTCGTCCAACTGGTCCGGTCGCAAACGAAGAGGACGCACAGCAGTTCCACGAACTCGCGAGCAACCTCATCCGCAGTTCACTCGGGCGATTTGTGATAGACGCGTCCGAACTGTCGTATGTCGACTCGACAGGCCTAGAAGCATTGGTTGACATTGCAGAGGAACTCAACACATTCGGTCAAGCTCTCAAGATCTGTGAAGTCGGTGAAACATTGTCCGAAACGATGCGCGTCACACAAACCACCGACGCGTTCGAACCATACGAGCAGGTCCAAGATGCTGTGAGGAGCTACCGCTGATGTCAAGCGATCCTCAACAACCTACCGCTACCCGCTTAGCAATCGATCCGGATCGGGACCAAGTGATCGAACAGTCAGCGTCACGCCCTCGTCTCGTGGGAGAAGTGTTAATCAGTGAGGGGCATCTCACGGAGGATCAACTCGAGCAAGCCCTCACCGAGCAGCGCACGAGTGGCAAAAAACTAGGTGAGATTCTCATCAACTCTGGTACTGTATCCGAGTCGGTGCTGCTTCACTCGCTCGCACGCTGTCTAGGTGTCAAAGGCGTGAGGCTCCGTCACGGCTTGATTGATCCTCAGCTCATCTCGCTCATCAATCCGGAAGAATGTGAACGACTCAAGGTCCTCCCGATGTTTCGTGTCCGTGGGAAGCTCACTGTCGCTATGGCTGAGCCGCAAGATCTCCCTCTTGTCGACCAGCTTGCCGCGAAGACCGGCTATCAAATCATCCCTGTCCTCGCTTTTGAGAACAACATCCTCGAATATGTCCGCAAATACTCAGCAGGTGATGTGGA
>WUAJ01000131.1 GCA_009827215.1 Phycisphaeraceae bacterium | reverse complement strand
TTCAGCGAGAAAGCATTCATCGGTCGCGTCGCGGACGACATCATCGAGCTCGTCGGCTTCGCTCGCTGGCTCGGGATCGGATGCTTGGCAGCGGTGCTCGCGCTGGTCGCGAACTCCATTGTTCTTGGCGTGCAGAGCCGAGTGTCAGAGCATGCGGTTCTGCAGACGCTCGGATTCTCCGCGAGGCTTGTCGCGCTGCTGATCATCGTCGAAGGCGTGCTGCTCTCGCTCATCGGAGGGGCACTCGGCGCCCTCGCGGCGTTGATCGTCGCAAGCGTCGGTAGCTTCGCGCTGTCAGTTGAGGGCACAAGCATCCCCATCGTCGCGGGTCCCGCATTGCTCCTGACAGGCATCCTCATCTGCGGCATCATCGGAACACTCGCGGGACTCTTGCCTGCGTGGCAAGCTTCTCGGAAGGAGATCGCGGCATGCTTCCGAGCCGCGTGAGCACACCATGAGACAGCTCCCATTCCAGTACGCGCTTCGCAATCTTGGACGCTCTCGCGTTCGGCTCATCGCGTCGCTCCTTGGCTCGACGCTGGTCGTGCTGCTCGTGCTTGCCTCAGGCGGCTTCGTCCGCGGCATGCAGCGCACGCTCACGCAAGACCAATCGATGAATCAGAACATCATGATCCTGGGGACGGGCAGCGAGGAAGGGGTCGAGCGATCTCAGATCGATGCGTCTGTCGCCGGGATCGCTGGAGCGAGTATCTCAGGGATCAAAGAACGCGCCGGCGTGCTCTTTGTCTCACCAGAGATCCACGCGGCGCTGCCTGTCCAACTCTCCGCTGAGTCCGAGCAAGACTTCCCCTCCGTGATGCGAGGCGTGCGCGATGTAGCACTGCTCGTGCATCCGGAGGTCGAGATCATCGAAGGACGACCACCTCGTCAGGGACATGAGGAACTCATGGTGGGATCGCTCGCCGCGACTCGGCTGGGGATTTCGGAGGAACGCTTGCACATCGGACAGACCCTCCACTTCGAAGATCGAGACTGGACCATCGTGGGACGATTCAGCGCCCCAAACACAGTCATGAACGCAGAGATCTGGATTCCGCTCACCGATCTGCAGATCACGACCAATCGCGAGTCCTCGCTCTCGTGCGTGATCGTCTCGCTCGACAGCGGGACATTCGCCGACGCGGATCTCTTTGCAAAGAGCCGGCTGGATCTAGAAATCACAGCGATCCGTGAGAACGCTTATTACGCTTCGATCGCGGCGTTCTACGCCCCGATCCGCGTGATGATTATCGTCACCGCGTCTCTAATCGCGACGGGCGGAATCCTCGGAGGACTCAACACCATGTACGCCGCGTTCGCGGCTCGCGTCCGTGAGGTTGGCATGCTCCAGGCATTGGGGTACACGCGTTCCGCGATTGTGATGAGTCTCACGGAAGAGTCTGTATTCTCCGCCGCGTGCGGTGCCCTGCTGGGGTCGATCATCGGGCTCATACTGCTCGATGGACTCGCCGTCCGATTCTCGATGGGTGCGTTCGCGTTGTCGATCGATCCGCCCGTGCTGCTTACTGGATTGCTTGGAGGGCTCGTCGTCGGATTCATCGGCGCGATCCCACCCGCGGTTCGTTGTCTTCGTCTCCCGATCACCGAGGCGCTCAAATCACATTAACCCAAAGCATACAAGGAGTATGTCATGCTGAAATCATCCACCATTGCACTCATCGCATCAACACTCATGGTCTTGAGTGGTTGCAATGACACATCGAACTCGTCACAAACTCAGGCCCCGTCATCAACTCAAGCGACATCACCCACTTGGGTGCTCACCAGTGCCCCTGCTGGAGATGTTTCTGTGACTGAAGCCAAAGCATCAGCCAGCGAGGGAGATCAGATCGTCATCCGCGGACGGATCGGTGGACGCCGCTCCCCTATTAGCAGTGAAAGCCCCATTTTCACCATTGTGGATCTCGAACTAGAGTACTGTGGTCAGTTCAGCGCGGACGGCTGTCGAACCCCTTGGGATTACTGCTGCGAGACTCCTGAAACACTGACCATGAACTCCGCGACTGTGCAAGTCCAAGGGAGCGAGGTCGATCTCACGGCTGCTGGACTCGAACCACTGGACGAGGTGGTGCTGATCGGGGTTGTTGGACCGCGTCCAGATGAACAGGTGCTGACTATCAATGCGGCAGGTATCTACGAAGTAGGCGGCTAATCTGTTTTAAGTGACAGAACCAGTTACTTTCGTTCATGCAAACGCTTTAGATTCCGCGCATACTCAAGCACTCGTGAGTGATCTCGTGTGTCTAAACATGACCATATCCTGAGCAACTGCAAAATAGCCTCATATGCGCCGTTTTCTGCGCTTAGTATCCGCTGAATCGATGAATCTGCGTTAATAACGCAGTCTGTTCGAGTCCCTCCAGGCCCACTTCGATCAGCATGCTGAGATAAACCTCGGCACCAGAAACCACTCTTCGAAGCACTCCATGCCGCCAATCAAATTCAGACAATCACTGGGCTTTCTGCATCATGTCCTATAATCGCAGCGAACCAGATCTTGGATTTAGCCGTATATTGCTGAGATTCCTTGACCTAGGACTTGTTTCCCGATAAATTTTATATCGAACCCCCGTTTATGAGGTCGCGTTGAGACTCCTTCGCCTCACATCTTGGCTCCTAGTCACGCTCATGCTGCTCCACAGCAGCGGGTTCACTCTTGCATTACACAAGCTGACCCACTCGCACAACCAATCCATCCATTCTCTCGATCATGCCGATCAAGGGTGCCACCATCCCGCTGATTCGAGTCCCGACAAAGATGAACAACCAAATCCAGACCCTTCAGATGAAGACTGTTCCATCTGCTTGGGGCTGTCTGGTCTTCAACTGATTTCTGACTTCCATACTCCTGTAGTCGTCGAGTTTTCAACTCCAATGACTGATGCGGTCGGCTCTGAGTTCGCCGCGCACATCTCAAAGTCTTCTAGAGACCATCCCGCTCGCGCCCCACCTGTCTGCTGAATCTGCTGCCCCCCTTGACTAAAGCACGATTCGTCCAAGGTGCATCCATGCGCTCGGACCACAGACAGAAACACACTCAATGTCCACACACACAAAGTATGGGCGCGCTCGAGCGTTCACACTGATCGAGTTGTTGGTCGTCATCGCGATCATCGCACTGCTCATCGGCATTCTGCTTCCATCCCTCAGCGGTGCTCGCGCTTCAGCACAGCGTGTTGTCTGTCAGTCCAACATGCGTCAGCTCGAACTCGCTCACCAGATGTACTACGAAGACAATAAAGGCAAGTTCATCGATGCCGCACTCCCCCACGGCTCTCTCGCTGGAGACATCAGAAAGACTTGGCTGATCTCACTCCAAGAGTACGGCGCCGCTCCAGAGTCGCTGTACTCACCGGTCGATCGCTCAATATGGAGGAGCGTGGACGATGGTGGCAGCGATGAGGGCGCGACCCTATACGAGCTTCGTGGATGGTTCGAACGAAACGAGGATCTTCTCACCGATGACGACTTCAGCAACGATCCTGAGCAGCCTGAAATTGTTCGCTTGACCAGCTATGGATTGAACGGATACACAGCACAGAGTGTCTCACCGTTTCTGAATCCCGATCCTGTGACAGGCCGCCGGCTTGATCAGCGGACCGCGTACTCGAAGATCACCAAAATACCACGCACATCACAAACAGTGCATCTTGTGATGATGACCCCGATCGCCCGACTCTTCGGGGAACCAAACGATTCCGTTGCTGAGTTTGCAAAGTCGGACCATGTCCACCCAGATGAGTGGGACTTCTCATTTGTGAGTCCTACAGCAAGCGCTACATACGCGAGTTCACAGATCTGGCTCAACGCACACGGCGGCGAACCCACAAGCAGCGATGCACAGAGCAATGTTGCGTTCTTTGACGGGTCTGTCCGCACACTCTCGTTTGAAGACATGTATCTCGACACCCAACACAACCTGTTCCACCCCGAAGCGAGCCGACCTGAATCGGCACGCCCTTGAATTGGAGACTGAGAATGAACACTTACTTTAAAGCGATATGGATGAACACCCTCATAGGAGTTGCCAGCACCGTTTGCGCTGCTGCCGATGTCCACAGCGCCGATTTCATTCCCGCTGTTCAAGATGGAAAGCTTGTCGTAGGAGCCGTGGATCCTGATCTTGGGCAGGTGGTCTATCCATCTCCAATCAAAGCAGCTGTATTGGGCGCTGAGGGATTCCCAAACTTCACCAACGATCCTGGGTTCAACTCAGAACTCGGCGCTCTGAATCCTGGTATGACGATCGGTTTCAACATCCTTCGAGCACCACGCATTTGGGATGAGACCAACATGAACTTTGACACGATCGCAAGCGAGCAGATCACAGTTCGAGCTGCGGGTCAGAATATCCTCACGCCGTTGAGCGATGTTGTGGTACCAGGCGTCGTATTCGGACAGGCGTCGTTTGATGCGAGCGCGAGCTTCCACCACCATATGCAATACCTACTCAACGGCGCGATACCTCCAGCGATTGATGGCGTTTGGCTGCTTGAGCTTGAGCTCTGGTCCGAGAGTTCAAGCATTGAAGCATCCGATCCGCTTTACATCGTCTTCGGACAAGGTGACGGCGAGGATGACATCGAAGACGCGATCGCTTGGATCGAGGACAACCTGATTGGTTCTCCATGCCTCGTGGACTTGAGCAACGATGGCTCGCTCAACTTCCTCGATGTCAGCGCCTTCCTTTCTGCGTTCGCGGCACAAGATCCAGTCGCGGACTTTAACCCAGACGGACAGTTTAACTTCCTGGATGTGAGCGCATTCCTTTCGGCGTTCTCGAACGGATGCCCATAAATCAAAACAGTTTTCTCACGGGTTTGGAGACCCTTGTTTGAGGAGAAAAGATATGAAACTTTCAGCAATCTTGGCAACAAGCGTCATCGCTTCGATGGCACTCGCAGGAGACGGTCACGAGCACGAAGGCGGTGACTACGGTCTCGCAATCATCGACGGCACCGTAGCCGTTGGTATCGGAGACCATGACGAAGGCGTCATCAGTGATTTCGGCGAGCGTGTCTTCGGCGCCGATATGGCAGTCAGCGGATCAAACTGGTTCGCAGACGAGCCGGGCATCTTCATCGAAGAAGCTTCGCTACCAGACAACACCCAGGTCAGCTTTACGCTCACCTCGGCACTGATGTACTGGGATGGTACCGGGGCAGTGAGCTTCTCACAAGCCGCGGACGCGATGTCACTCGGATTCGGTCCAGCAAGTGTGATGACCGCGTTTGATAACAATCCTGTCGCCGGATTCTCGATCAACTTCGATGCAGATCAGGTTGGTGGATTCGATGAGCATATGGATTACACAATCGACAGCTCCGCACCAGCAGGAATCTACCTGCTCGCAAACACCTTCTCTCTGAGTGGTGCTGCGGACTCCGATGTAATCTTCACGGTGTTCAATGCCGGTCTGGATGAGGAAATCCATGACGAAGCAATCGAATATGTCGAATCCGTCCTCGTTCCAACTCCAGGCGCACTGGGTGTGTTCGCACTCGCAGGCCTGACCGCGACCTCGCGTCGTCGCAGAGCATAAAGAGCTCCAAACCCGGGGCTCGCGGGCCCGTTGCTTGCGGGCTCTGATTCTTCATTGTTCAATGCCGCAACAGCATTGCACACGCCTTGCCTTTCGTACAGGGGCAAGGCGTTATTTATTCCTCATCACTCAACTGCGTCATAAAGAGCTTATGAATCCGTCGCATCTGATCGAGCCAACTTGAAGGCTCCTTGTACCCATGTGGCTCGATCGGCGCTAGTGCTAACTCCCAATTCTCTTTCTCCAACTCAATCAGCCTTTGACTCAATCGAATGATGTCCTGAGCAACAACATTGTCATCCTGCATGCCGTGGAGCATGAGCAGATGTCCTTTGAGTCCTTCAGCGTGATAGATTGGCGATGATCTTTTAAACGACTCTGGATCGAGCTCAGGCGTGTTTAAGATATTCGATGTGTATCCGTGGTTGTAGTGCGCCCAGTCCGTGACTGAACGCAATGCGGCGCCGGCTTTGTAAGTGTTAGGCTCAAGAAACATCGCCATGAGCGTCATGAATCCGCCGTAGGATCCGCCGTAGATTCCCACACGCGATGGGTCCGCGTTGTGCTGCTCCACGACCCAATCGATGCAATCCTGGAAGTCTTCGAGTTCGGGATACCCCATATCGCGATAAATCGCCGTACGCCAATCACGCCCATACCCTGCAGAAGCGCGGAAGTCCGGAGACACAACGATGAATCCTAAGTTCGCGAGCATGGTGTGGTACATGTGCTCTCGGCTGTAATACGACCACTCATAGTTCGCGTGCTGCAGATAGCCCGCACCGTGCGAGAAGACCACCAAAGGGCGTGGTCCTGTATGCACATCATTATCCGGCAGATACACGCGTGTATAGATCGGAAGCTCGGTATGCGACGACGGGATCGGCACAATCTCTGGCGTCTGCAGTTCAACCGCGAGGAACCGATCAGTGATTGTGTGCGTTAATCGCCTTGCCGTGGCAAAGGCTTCGAGATCAACCAGGTACAACTCCGGAGGCGTGTTGATGTTCGAGTAGCGGATCACCGCTTGCGTCTGATCGGGTGAGAGTTGATACGATTCCACTGTTCCACCCAACACACTGATCTGGGTGATCTGATTGGTGGATAGATCAAGCTGTTCGAGTTCTTGCTTTCCAGGATGGGTACGGTTGGTGAGCATGTAAACGCTCGATCCATCGCGTGAGACTTGGACGGATCGAAAGATCGGAAGAGCAC
>WUAJ01000014.1 GCA_009827215.1 Phycisphaeraceae bacterium | reverse complement strand
CTCCGTCAATGAGCACGGCTCACAAATGGTCTGCGATGCAATGGACCGTGCCGGGATCAGAAACCTTATCTTCTACTCCACCGTCGCGACCTACGGCGACGCGCCACCGCCGCATCACGAAGAAGCACCAACTCAACCCAACTCTCCCTACGGCGGATCCAAACTCAAAGGCGAAGCCGTCTTCAACAACTGGGTCAACAAAAGAGATGGACGCAATGCGCTCATCATCCGACCAACCGTCACCTTTGGTGTCCACAACTTCGCGAACATGTACTCGCTCATCCGTCAGATCGATTCAGGCAAATACGCGCGATTCGGTCCCGGCGTGAACATCAAATCCCTCAGCTATGTAGAAAACATCGTCGACGCGACCCTCTTCCTCGCCGGACTCAAAGAAGACAAACCGAACCGCGCCATCGCGAGCTTCGAGATCTTCAACTTCATCGATAAACCCGACCTCACCAGCACCGAGATCTCCGATCATGTCAGCAAGTGTCTCGGAAAGAAACCCGCACCAGCGCTCCCCTACTTCGTCGGGATGCTCTTGGGACTCCCATTCGATGTGGTCATCAAACTGACCGGAAAGAACCTCCCGATCTCGACAGCGCGCGTCAAGAAGATGTTCAAAACCCAGACCAAGTTCGAAGCCGACAAGCTACTCTCCACAGGATACACCCCAAAGGTCGAGCTCAAAGAGGGCATCAACCGCATGGTCCAGTGGTATATGCAGTCAGGAAAGAACGAGAACGCGGATTGGCACCAACCCCCCGCCGACCCTGTGATGCGCGACTGATTTGATTCAATCAAATACAAAAGACACGCGTGCGAGAGCCGCGTGTCTTTCTGTGTAAAGAGAGAATGTTGTATCTGCTTATCGACGACGGCGAGTACCGACCATGCCGCCGAACGCGAGGATCGCCAGCGCCGATGGTGCCGGAACTGTTCTCGTGATTGACAGATTGTCGATCCCGATCGTGTGGTCAGTAAACCCAAAGAAGAACCCAGGCTGGAATGTCGTAAACGCGATCTCATCGATGCCCGAGAGCACATCCGAGAAACTCACGCCGTCTGGAAGTGTTGGCTCGAAGGTCATCGGATCCTCAGCGCCGTAACCGCCCCATCCAGACGGGAGATCGATCGCATTGGGATCAAAGGTCACAGAGTATGTCGACCAATCAGAGTTATTCGCTTGCGACACATTGTCAAAGAGGAACCACACCGAGTTGTAGGGATACCCGTTGGTGGCGCCATCAACATCACGGAGTTCGACGAGCCAAGGACGAGAAACATCCTGACCGAAGAAGTTCAAGTAATCGACTCGGATATCCATCGAGAGTGTGATCTCATCCGCAGTTGTATAGTCGCCGAGGAATGCGCTGTTGGTGGTGTTGCTGAATGTGATTCCAAAGTTGTTGAAGACCGTTTGCATGTAAGCGCCGTCGTTGCCGCCAGAGCCTTCAATGGTTGTTGCTCCACCAGGACCAGATGGACCTACCCATCCATCAGCACCGCTACTGAAATCAGTCGTGACGGTGTCGCCTGCAAACGCCAATCCGGCGCATGCACTCAGCACGAGCGCCATTCCGCTTGTCATCTTTGTTGACATGTCTTTCTCCCATTCTGACCAGATATGGTCTTTTCCGCTTAGCCGCTATCAATCCTGACGCGACTGAAGTTTGATATACACACCAGCCTCCTGAACTGGTCCACATGAGCTATCCAGGGCTCGCCAGCGTTCACAAAACACACAAGCCAGCAACCCCTCTACAAACCCATACTACCGACCCAGGAACCGGTTGCAAGGAAGTTTCAGGGAAACTTCAAAGAAATTTCGTGCACTCTCCCAAATTCGCGTGTATACTCCAGATATGCCCGATTTGGGGCTCAAAAATATGATCAGATCAGCCTGGATTCTTCACGATGACTCAGACAGATGCCCAAACCTCAACCACAGCTCCCCAAACAATGGGGACGCTCGAGGTCCGCATCAACGCCGCCGGAGAGGAACTCCTCAAGGGACTCACGACCGTGCTGGGACAGATCCCCGCGACCGATGCCGGGCCGCAACAACTCGCCAAAGAACTCGGGATCGACAAAGTCCTTGCGTCGCGGATATTGAAAGCACTCCGCGCGCCGGATCCCATGTCTGTCGTCCATCGCGTGCCGGGTCCAGAACCGATGCGCCGTTTGCTTAAAGCAACTTCTAAGCTTGGCGTCAATCCGGAAGACCTCATCGATGCCAACTCCGCCGTCGATCGCTTCGAGTCGCTCATCCGATCCGAGATCGGAGATCGCAGCGCACTCGACGCGATCCTGAGTGCTTGGGTCCCTGAAGCGCGAAGAGAGTTCGAGCTGCGCCGCAAGCAAGCCGCGTTCCGTGCGATGTCCCAGCTCAAAGGCGCGCAAGCGGATGTCTACGCCGAAGCGGCGATCTTCTATCCGAGTCCCGACAACGAGCACATCGACATCGTCTGGATCAAAGCCGTGATCGGACTGCATCGACTGCGTCCAGGAGTGGTGGTCAAGTTCACCAGTCATCGTCAGATCGAGGATCAATCAGGACGCAAGACCTACACCCTCGCCGGCGATCCTGTGGATTCGGTATCCAGTGCTACGCTGGAGAAGTACTGCTCAACCCCAACCCCAGCGCTCGATGTCCACCATGCCGGGGAGTTGATGCACTACACACTCCAAGAGAACTGCTTCGGCGCATCGAGCTCGATCGATCTTGTTACCTGCGAAGTGAATCGCGCCGAAATCCCACGTTACATCCCAGATGAGCGCAATCGCAAAGCGTGGGCATCAAGCGACATCAACATCCCATCCAAACGCATGCAGTTCGATGTCCTTGTCCACAAAGACCTCTACAACCGATCCTTCCCAGAACTCCGCATATACGACACCACGATCAACGGCCAAGCGGATATCAACGATCCTTCGCGTGATGTCGATCAGCTCGACCTCCTCGAATCCATCGAAAACCTCGGAGAAGGACTCAGCCGATTCGGATCGTCGCTCGTCCCGAACTATCGCAAGATGATCGAAGAGGTCTGCACAACACTCAACTTCGACGCATCCACACTCCGCGGCTACCGCTGTGCCGCGGACTATCCCATCTACGGCTCACAAACCGCGATGATCTTCTCCACACAAGATCGCAAATGATTCGTTACGAGTTACTCGCGAGATAGTCGTCAAGGAACTCACCAACAGGGCGCCAAGTAAACGAACTGAGCAGGTTATCAAAGCGCTGATCGCAGACATCGAGGTTGTTGTAGTGACGGAATTTATGCGAACGCTTCAGCCCATCCACCCTCGGCTGTCCCGGATCGACCTCCCAAGGATGGATATAAAAAACATAAGGCATCCCTGAGTTGAGAATCCGCTTCACGCCGCGCTTGAACATCCAGTAAGGGAACAAGCGGAAGTATCCGCCGCCCGCCCAAGGGACACCCTTCTTTCCAACCTTCAGCACGCTCACGCACACCTCATGGAACCCATCGCGGATTTCAACGATCGGTTTCCCGGAGTCCATCCCAGCAAGCTTGCCGTAGCGATCATGCGCCACTGTTGGGAACGCGGAACTGTCGTAGGTCAGCCCCAGCTCTTGCAAGATATCGATCGCCCAATCCGTGATCGAGAACGAAGGAGCGCGATACCCACGGATCTTCGCGCCAGTCAGGTCCTCAACAATCCCGATCCCGCGCTTCATATCCTCGCGGAACTCGTCGTGCGAAAGATTGTAAATCAGATCGTGCCCGTACCCATGCGAAGCGATCTCGTGTCCAGCGTCGGAAATCCGCTTGATGAGCTCCGGACATTTCTCCGCGACCCATCCGAGGATAAAGCATGTGCACTTGACGCCGTGCTGATCCATGAGCTCGAGCATCCGATCCGTGTTGCGTTCAACACGCAGCTCCTGCTCATCCCAGGTATCACGCTCGATGACGCCTTTGAGGTTCTCGACCTGAAACCAATCCTCGACATCAATCGACATCGCGGCTTGGGTCGTTTCAAACTTGGATCGACTGCTCGGCGCCATTCAGATCATCCTATGACCGCGCTTGCGGAACTGCTTGACATCTTTGGGTTGCGGGAAGCTGAAGTACTTCTTCTCGCTCATATCCAACGGCGTCGCGACCGCTTCGCCGTTCTTGAGTTGCAGCAGCACCTTCATCATTAGACGAGCACCGTCTTGCTTTGTTCCTGTGATGACCCGATCCAGCGAGTCATGCTCTTTGAGTTCCCACTCGAGCGTATCAAGGATCCCGCCGGCATCGAGTTTCTCGACCATCTCATGCACCGTAACGCACGCGCTCTTCTCGCCGTGCAAGAGCTGCCAAAAATTGGGCATCATCCCGCGATAGATCGGTAAGCGTCCCGAGTGGATATTGATGCAGCGGACCTTGGGAACCGCGAGGATGTCCTTCTTGAAAATCTCAGGTCCCGCGACCGATGCAATCACATCAACTTCCAGATCCTTGAGCTTCTGGATATACGCCGGATCATTGACCGATCCGCACTCAACGATCGGCAGTCCCTTGTCCTTCGCGAGCTTGACGATCGAATCGCCGCGGAGTTTGACCTTGAAGTATCGCGCGAGCAATCGGAAGAAATCGATCGGTCCATAGAAACGGAAAATCCGTTTCGCGGTTTTCCATTTGGGTTCGTGAAACGCTTCCTGAACGCTCACGCCGACGATCTCGATCTCATCGCTCGGATATTCATCAAAGAACACCTCGAAAAACTTGATCACATACAACGGATCGTCTTCCGTCACAAAGACCAGCTTGAGTTTGCGATCGCCGATACCTTCATGACTGCTCACGACCCACCCCCATTCATGCCTTCACCATTGGGTTCTGCAACGACCGCGGCTCCTCCAGCGAGCCACTTCGCAAGCTTCTCGCGCCGATTCGCTGTCGCGACCGCTGTTTCGTCAGGATCCGCGAGCTTCAAGACCTCGGCATATTTCGCGGCACACACCTGTCGCGTGTATCCCTTCTCGAACACCTTGCGAGCGTTCGCGCCCATCTCAGCAGTCTCCTGTTTGTCGTGAATCAGCACACGCAGTTGTTCCGCGAGACCCTCCGCGTCTCCCAGCGCCGACCAGATCCCACACCCACTCCGCTCAACAACACGCCGAAGCTCGGACCAATCCTCAGACAATGCGACAATCGCTTTCCCAACTGCAAGCGAGGTGTACAGCTTGCTCGGGAAACTGATCCCCTCAATGCCTTTCGCGATCGTCACGAGCGACGCATCGCACGCATTCAGAGATTCATTCAGCATCTCGAACGGCTGGTACGGCATCAACTTCACATTGTGCAGACCACGCTCCTTGACTTGCATCTCGATCTTCTTGCGCTTCCCGCCCCCACCAACAAGCACCAACTTGAACGGCTCATCGAGCAGCAGCTCCGCGGCATCCAGCACCGTATCAAAGTCGTAATACAACCCCATATTCCCGGAATACAACAGCACAAAGTCATCCACAAACCCGTTGTCGATCGCGATCGTTGACTCTTCTTTGGGTTTGGGGAACAGGTCTTCGCCATCCGCCCAATTCGGGATGACATGGATGCGATCGGGACGGATCGGATAGGTCTCCGCGACCAGTTTCTTCGCCGCCTTGCACAACACAATCGCTTCACGCGACCGCTTGTACTTCCGACGATTCAGCGCCATCCACACGCGATAGATAAACGACCCTTTCTTGAAGGTCCCCACCCAAGCGCCAAGCTGCGGATGCGCATCATGCAGGAGCGTCACATAATGATGACTGCGGAACAAAGACACAAACCAACCGATCGTCCCAAGGAACGGCGGATTGGTCGTGTACAGATACACCGTGTCTCGGCGTGATCCGAACAACACCGAAAGAATCATCGGGACCACAAAGGTCAGGTAGTTGAACGCCCGTCCTGGGAGGAAGTTCTTATCAAACCGCGCCACGCGCAAGCGATGGATCTTCACACCATCCACAGTCTCGCGGAGCGGACAATCCTGCCAAGTTTCCGGCGGACCATAACTCGGTCGGCCGGTCAACACCTCGACCTCGAACCCAAGCTTCACAAGCTCAACCGCGAGTTCATGCAGCAGGTGTCCCGTCGATGCGACATCCGGGACATAGTACTGATTCAGGATCACGACCTTCGTCTTTTTCGATGAATCAACCGACTCAGCCATGATGCTCCCCAGCGCACACTGCTTCCGTCTCAGGCTCACCAAAGGTCTCACGCAGACGATCTCCCAACCACGCGATCAGCTTGTTCTTCTCATCACGCAAGAACCCAAGATCCACGCGTTGAGGCTCATCCTTGATCCGATCCAGGCCAAGGCGCTTGAGCAGATACGCGCGAGGTGAGCGTGTGAACAACATCGCCGGATTGCCATACGCAACCGTCGCGACGCACGCGTGCACACGATTGGAAATCGTCAGATCCGCGTTCGCATAGATATTCAAGTACGAATACGGCACATCACCTGAGTACACCATCGGAGCGCGGTAGTTCTTCTTCATCAAGAACGGGTTGTAGCGATGATCCGTCCGCACCACAAGTTTCCCGTCCACACGAGCGGGACCACCATTGAGTCCGAGCAAGCAGTCGAGGAAGATGAACGCGCGATGTTTGTAGCACATCTCTGTTCGCCACTTTGGATGCCGAACATCCCAAGTCGTACCCTCAAAGTCGAACGACCGATCCACACGACCACTAAACTGCTCACGCGGAGATATCGCGGGCTCAGGAATCTGATCAAAATTCATCGCGATATACGGCTCAAGATCACTCGGGATCTTCGGGAATAGATCCGACACGAAGGTTGCGACATCCACGCCGTCAAACGCGAACTCCGCGAGATCACCAAGCGCGTCGTAAGTCTCAGTATCACGCGATGTGAAGATATGAGGAGGACAGTCCTTCATCAGACTCCGGCTCAGATCAACCGTCCCAGAGTCGTACTGCATCATTCCCGCCGCGAGGACCATGATCTTCGCGCCCTTCTCATGCTGAGTGCGAATCAGATCCGAAACGATGTTCGTCATCTCCGGACGCACATACGGCCCAAGAATCACGAGCGCATCCATGTCCAGATGCTTCGCGTAATCAATCGAGTTGGGAGGATTCCCCTTCGAGGTGTTGAAGTACCCCGCTTGGTCACCGATCGGGAAGACATGTGCCCCTGGATACGCTTTCTCCAGAGCGTAAACCGCTCCGAGCTGGAAAAACGCGTTCCCGATATTGGTCGACCAGTATCCGGTCAACACACCGATTCTCGGACGCTTTGCAGGGGTCAGTACTGGATCTTGTGCGGCATTCGTCATGTGTTCAGAGCTCCATATGGATAGCCACTATCGGCGCTTTGATGCCCATTCATGCCCCAAGCTTGGAACTACGGCCTCAAACTCCCATCATCCTAGAACTCTCAGCCCGGCATTCTCGTAGACTCCGTCATTGTTGCGTGAATCCTGCCCGCTTTTTCGCTCATCGACCGATCCTCGATAGACCAGAACCGATCAACGGCCGATAGTCTTTGAGCGACTTATCCTCATTCCGACACTGACACCCAATCAGATACCATGAATCAGATCATCTATCCCCAATTCGCACACCTTCAAGACTGTCCAAGCATGAGGGCCATCCATTGAGCGTCTCCATATTTATCCAGACCCTCAACGAGGAGGACAACCTCCCTGGACTCCTCGAATCCGTTGCGTTCTCCGACGATATCGTGGTCCTCGACTCGCTCTCGACCGATCGCACGCGTGAGATCTCTGAAGCCGCCGGCGCCCGTTGGTTCGAGCGTGCCTACGACGGGAGAGGCAATCATCAAAACTGGGCAATGGAGCACATCGACTTCAAGCACCAGTGGGTCTTCTACCTTGACGCTGACGAACGCATGACCTCAGAGCTGCGTGCCGAGATCGAGTCCATCATCAGCGACTGGGATTCAGGAAAGAAATCCAAAGAGAACAACGATCCTGTCGCCTACTACTGCGGACGCAAGAACATCTTCCGAGGACGCTGGCTCAAGCACGCCATGCCGCCCGGGAACATTATGAGATTCTTCCAGCCTCCTCACATCCGCTTTGCGCGTGATGCCAACCCAGTCCCCACTGTCGACGGCTCCATCGGATATCTCAAAGAACACTTCATCCACTATAACTTCTCAAAGGGACTCCGCGAGTGGATCGAGCGCCACAACCGCTACTCGACCTACGAAGCGAACGAGACCGTGAAAGCACTCCAAGAGAATCCCGTCAGACTCGGGAATCTCCTTTCCTCTGATCGCAACACAAGAAGACTCGAACTTAAGAACATCTCGTTCCGGATGCCGATGCGACCGCTCCTCAAGTTCTTCTACATGTACATCGTCGGACTGGGTTTCCTCGATGGACGCGCCGGATGGACCTACTGCCGCCTCCAAGCGATGTACGAATATATGATCGTGCTTAAAGTCCGTGAACTGAACCGCCCGGACCTCGTCGCCGCCGACCGTGGAGATTCATCACAACCCTTCACGGGTCCCAAGTCATGAGCCCAAAAGATCCGTCCAAACCCAAACGCGTCGCCGTCATCTACCACTATTTCGCGCACTATCGCGAACCGATCTTCGACGAACTGATCAACAACAGCCGTCATCACTACAAGTTTCTCGCGGGAACCGACAACCTCGGGACAGGGATCAAACTCATCGATTCGTTCCCAGAAGGACGATTCAAAAAAACCAAGGGATGGATGCTCGGCCCTCTGTTCATCCAGCCCGGCGCGGTCAAAGCCGCGATGAGCAGAAAGTACGACACCCTGATCCTGCTCGGAAATCCGAGATGGCCCACCACCTGGCTCGCCGCTGCGGTCGGGAACATCCTGGGAAAGCAAATCCTCTTTTGGAATCACGGCTGGATCGAAAAAGAATCAGGACTCAAAGGCAAACTCCGCATCGCGCTCTTCAACCTCAGCCATGGGCTGTTGCTCTATGGACACCGCGCCAAATGTATCGGGATCGAATCCGGATTCGATCCGAGCTTCCTTCATGTCATCTACAACTCGCTCGACTGCAAGAGCCAGGACGAAACACGCTCCAAGATCAAACCAACCGATCGAGAGCAAACTCGACGAGACCTCTTCGCAGACGACGCGGGCAACCCAATCCTCGTTAATGTCACGCGCCTCCATCACTACAAGAAGATGGACATGCTCATCCGCGCCGCGCACAAACTTAACGAACAAGGCTCCCCAACCAATGTCCTCATCATCGGAGACGGCCCACACAAACCAGAACTCGAAGCACTTGCACAAGAACTCAAAGTCAACGCCGTCTTCACCGGAGCCCTCTACGACGAACTCGAGATCGGAAAGATGCTCAACGCGTCCGACCTCGCTGTGATGCCCGGACCAGTCGGACTGCTCGTGATGCACGCGCTCGCCTACGGCGTACCGGTCATCTCCAACAACGACTTCGATACACAAATGCCCGAGTTTGAAGCGATCAATGCTGGAGTCAGCGGTGACTTCTTCGAGAAAGACAACCTCGACTCGCTCGTCGAAACCATCAATAAGTCCCTTGAATCCCAGCCGCCATTCGAGCAGCGCTGCAAACAAACACGCGAGACAATCGAACGCTTCTACAACCCGATCTCAGAACGAAAGCTCATCGACAGAGCCGTAGACGGCCTTCCCGCCAACGACCTGTTCAACGCGAGTATTTGTCCGTACAGTGAGGATCAAAGATGATCAATGCACTCAAAAACAAAATCCGCAGAAACAACAAGCTCCGCTTCTATGGACGCGTCGCTGTGATGATCTACCGACGTAAGCGATACAAACTCCGCTACTGCCACCCAACCTTCTATACCAACGATTGCAAAGGCATCAGCAGCGATCTGGTCGCCCACGAGTTCACCTTCTGCTCCAAAGCCTGCATCATCGGACCACAAGTCGAACTGGGCGCCTACACCATGCTCGGACCACGAGTGCTCATCGTCGGCGACGACCATGTCTTCGACAAAGCCGGTACCCCAGCATACTTCGCCGGACGACCAGAGCGACGACCAACCAAAACCGGACGCGATGTCTGGATCGGTGCCGGGACCATCGTCATGGCCGGAGTCACCATCGGAAGAGGTTCAATCATCGCCGCCGGCGCCGTCGTGACCAAAGATGTACCCCCCTACGAAATCCACGGCGGTGTTCCCGCGAAGAAAATTAAAGACCGATTCGAAACCGAAGAAGAACGACGGATCCACGACGAAGCACTCGACAAAGAGCCAGAACTCGGCGAGCTCTGCATGCCAATCAAACAACAAAGCATGCCCAAAGAGCACGCGTCCTGAACGGATAAGAACTCAACAACTCACGCCGTTTGTGCGAGCGATTCGTCTTCGCCGTAATCACCATAATCTTCGTATTGCTCATGCGAGCTCTCGTCGTCGTCCCACTCTGCGAACTGCGCAGACTCCTGCAACTCGGACATCGTCCGCGAGTACAGCTTGGACACCACCATGTACATATAGAACGGCAGCGGATAGAGCATAAACGATCCCTGCTTGAGCGAGATCATCGTTACATACAGCGTCATAGCAAGAATGATCGCAATCACACCACGATTGATCAGACCCTGCCGACCAAGACCAATCAGACGCAGCCCGTGCATTGCCGTGATCAAGAAGATCAGCGACAAGAGCGTGATTCCAATCAAGCCGTGATGGGTCAGGATCTCAATCACCAGGTTGTGAGGATAGATAAATCCATCCTGCCCGTGCGGAACGATCGCATTAAACGCGCCTGTCCCGAGTCCCTGCAGATAGTTCGCCGGACGACCGCCCCACGCACTGAGCATCTCAGTGATGTAGTACATACGCGAGTCAATGCCTTGCGAAATGTTCTCAGAGCTGAAGCGCTCCGTCGCTTCCGATCCCAGCAAGAAGGTCTTCGCAACAAACGCGATAAGCAAAAGCGTGACACCAATAGAGAAGGTGCGGATAAAGAACTGCTTGATGTCCTTGATCTCATGCGCGATCGGATAGCACAATACCGCGACAAACAACGAGAACACAAGCTGTCCACGAGAACCCACGAAGAAGCTGACCGAAAGACCAACCAGAAGCGCCGCGATCCGAAGCAGCGTGATCAACACATTCTTCCGCTCAGGTTCCATCAGCACCGCGATGATCATCATCGTCCCACCCAGCTCACCAAGAGCGAGCGGATTCCCGCGTTCACCACCACCACGCGTATAGCTCAGGTCGATGAACATACGAGTGCCGTAGAACTCTGTACGAGGACTGAGCAGAATCAGCGTCAGCATAATCAAGCCCACGCCCATGAATGGCACGGTCATCTTTGAGATCTGCTCAGTGCTCGAAATCAGAGCCGGGAGCATCAGAACCATCAACACAAAGTAAGGAGATCCGGTCTCAAGAAAGTACCGTCCCGCCTCGGGAGACATCGTGTACAACACCCCAAACGCCGCGAAAAGATACAAAGACAAAATCAAGAAGGTGTTCGGATTCAAAAACCCTTTGAGCGGACGCTTCCCCATAATCAACGAGATCATCAACGCCACACCCGCGATCCCCGCCGTCGCGACATTGATCACCCAGGATTTCTGTGCAAAGAACGAGAAGAACGATTCAAGCAACTGCTCGAACGCAAACACCGTGAAGATCAACACCAGAGTCCAATGCGGCTTAAACAACGCAAGCAAACACAAGGCGCCAAACAAAAGAATCGCAATTCCAGAAAGTAAGGCAACCATAACCCGCGTTCAAACTCCCAAAGCGTCAATCAATCTGCATCAGAGACCGTCGAGATCGCGTCTCCGATCAATACCCTCGCCCGAATCCCGAAGTGGTCCGAGCCAGGGATCACCATACGCTCCCATGAGCGCACATCAGCACCACGATCTACCCAAATATCGTCGATTGTTACCCCCAATATCGACAGATTCGACGGAAATGTCCCCGACAAAGACATGACGCGAGATCCACGCGCAACCCCAAGCTCTGATCGCAGTATTCGGTCCCGATAACTCCCAGGACCCCCATTCAGATCACCAACGACCATTGTTGGTATTCCGTCATCGCCGTGCACACGCAACGACTCGATCATCCCCCGCACAACATCATTCCCACGCGTCCACTCCGATCCACCGCGCGGAGAAGGCACATGGACCCCCACCAAGCGAAACGCCCCGCCTTCCTCCTCCGGCCTCTGGACGACACACGACACCCCCGCCAGCGGATTGAACCAGTCGTCCCTCTGGATTGGCCAGCGACTCAACACCACCATCGGAGACGCCTCGCGTTCAATCTTCCGCCTAATGATCCGATGCGGAAGCCACTGCAACCCATCATCCTCGTCTATAAACCGCCTGAACACATCCCACTGAGGTTCCACCAAAACCATCACATCCGCACCCGTCGTTCGAAGCAACGCGAGCACCTCATCAGGACGCTCGTTCGCCATATAGATGTTCATCTCAACGACCTGGACCTCACCCAAGCCGACCTTCCCGCTATCTGGCAGCCAGGTCCGACCACCCCCCAGCACAACAAGCATCATCAACGCCGCAAGCGTGCAGAGAGCCTCGACCCAACTCCGCCGGAGCAACAACCCGAATCCACAGAGCACTATCCCGATCGCAAAAACAAACCACCCCAAACTCACCGCAACATCCGCGATCCAGAATCTGCTCGATATCAGATACGCACCCCACCACCCAAGCACCATGACCACAAGCAGCAATCGGACAATCAATCCAAACCAGCCGCGCGAGCGTTTCGACTCATGTTGTGCTTCCGGCGCCTCGTCCATACCACTCCCATCGGACAATCTACTGCCCCCATCCCAGCGAGGTTCATGATCCCTTCAAAAACACAACGCACAAAAAAAGACGGCCTGGTTTCCCGAGCCGTCTCAAATCAAGTCTGAAAGATCAACCTTACGGACGATTCTCACCCTGCTGACCGAAGATGATGGTCATGCCACCGCCCCCAGCCATGTCTTCAGAGTTGTAGATGTAGTCCGCATCGAGTGCCTTCTCAATCCGCACGCCGCACTCTTGCAAGTGCGCCATCGTGTACGCATCGAGTCGTCCGCCCGCGTCCATCGTCTCAGTGATCGACTCACCAAGCTGACGCAGGTGCATCGAAGCGAGTGTCTTGACCGCCATGGAAGCGGAGTTGAACCCGCCGTTGTCCATCGACATATCGATCAGACGATCCAGATGCTCACGCTGCAGGTTCCTACGAAGCGACGAAATCATCGGCTTGCGAGTCGTGTAACGACCGCTCGCGCCGTCCTCAAGCTCAGACCACACCGAACCGGTCACCGACTCCATGAGCTCAGCAACTGTCAGCGCGTCCTCATCCGCAGGAACGAACATCTCATAGTCATACACACGCTTGATCGTCTGCGGATTGAGCAGCATCGTCATCGCCGACGCCTGGATACCCATCACGCGATCGTGAATCTCAAGCGCCGAGTCCGCCATGATGCCGCTGAAATCATCCCACCACTTGTCCACACTCGCGTGCGCAAGCAGCTCAGGAGTGATGCCGTACGCATCATCCATAAACGCGTTATCAATCACGAACTCCATCGCCGCACGCTGACGCTCCGCAGGAACGACCTCAATCGGAGCATCCGATCCCGGATCGCCTTTCTTCGAGCGTGAGACATACGCCGAGCCGACCCAGTTGCCCATCATCGAGAGCGCCTGCATCTGTGTGCCCAGCGTAATCGAGTATCCTCGGCGGACACGCGACCAAGATTCGCCGTCCTTGACGAACCCATCGATCAGGTTCTCGCGGATGCCGCGGACCAGTTCCATCTGGTTGTTCGCAAAGTCGAGCGGGTTTTCTGCGAGGTCGTAACGACGAGCGCGCGGATCAGGACCAAAGGTGTCCTCGTCCGTGCCGTAGTCGAGCAGCGGATCCGCTGATCGGCTCAAGACTTCCTTCAGATCACCGCTGCCGTAGCCGTACTCGATCGCCCATTGGTCATACTCGCCGATACCGATCACCGAGTAGTCACCCTGAACATCACCACTACCAGGCATCCGGATGTTGATCCCGTTGTAATCCATCACTGAGGTCGACCAAGGACGCTTGCCCTTCATCTCTTCGGAGTTGATGTCTTCAAGCGAGTGGGCGCTCGAGCCCTTGAAGTTGTGACGCAGACCGATCGTGTGACCGACCTCGTGAGCGACCAGCTCAGCAAGCATCGGACCGACGAACCATTCCGGAACGCCGTCGATCATGTCACCTTCTTCTTTCTTCTCTTCAGCAGCTTCGCCGCCCTCGTCCACCGCGTCGTCAGCGTCATCGCTGTCGTCCGCCGCTTTCTCAAGCATCGCGAGGTGCTCCGCAGGAATCATGTCACGCAGTCCAGGATTCTCTTCAAGCTGCTTGCGGATCATCTCCAGCATCTCTTCGCTCATCTCAGGATCATCACCCATCGCCGAAGCGGTGTTAATCATCCCGACCATCGCGAGGTTCATCCGCATCATCGCAAGATCAAGCGCCTTGCCGGTCGCGGCGTGACACATTCCCGAAATCTGCGAAGCACGATTGGTCAAACCATCAAACTCATCGTCACCCATCAGCAGCGATGTGTCATTCGGCGCCGTGTGCTCGCACGACAGCCCATGCATGTTCGATTGCGCACGCTGAGCGAGAATCTCGTCACGAACTGTTGGTGTTGCGAGACGCAGTCGCGGATCCCACTTCGGATTCCGCTCGAGCCACGCCATCGTCTCAGGACTCATGCCCTCAGTCGCAAGGTTGCTCAGCAGATCTTCCCAGCGGTAAGTGAACACGCGGATCCAGCCGTCGGTCAGGATGACATCCGCATCCAGAATCTCACCCGTCATCGGATTGACGCGTGATGGACCGATCGCGGTCGCGACATCATTGCTGATCCATCGGATGAAGTTGTAACGCACATCCTCAGGATCCTTGTCCATGTTCGAGCCCGTTGCTTTGTCCTGGTAACGCACTTCGATCGCACCGTCGATACCGATCTCGCGGAACGCTTCGTTCCAGTACTCGATGCCCTGCTTGACATATCGGCGGTAACGGATCGGGACCGTGTGCTCGATGTAGTACACGATCGGTTCCTTCGGAGGACTCAGCTTGAGCTTCGGATCCGCCTTCTCGATGTGCCAGCGATTGATCAGACGCTGCGAGGTGTCCGACCAATCAAACTTGCCGAGGTCCGTGTAGTTGGTCACGAAGTATCCAACACGCTCATCCGCCGCGCGAGGCTTGAACCCACGCGAACCCTCGATCTTCGAGATCGAGTAGTGGAAGTTCTTCATCGTGCCGCCCGCGACCGGACCCTTGAACTCGATCTCAATGTTGTTCGGGAACGCCTTGACGGATTCAACCACAGTCAGCATCTTGTTGAGCCCGCTCGCCGAGCGTCCAAAAAACTTGGTCGCCTGAGAAACGAGCAGACTGTCCAAATCAATCACAGGCTGACCAGTCGGTCCCATCGCCTCGATCGCTACATCAAGCAGCACGCGATCCGTCCAGATCATTTCAACAGAGTCACGCGACTCTTGATCACCCGACGAGCGCACCGCGATCTGTGGTTGAACGAGCATCAATCGCTTGCCGACCCGCTTCCACTGCGTGTACATATCGCCCGCCTGCAGACCCGCGAAGATCTCGCCGCCCGCGACCGTCATCGCAAAGAAGTGATGCTGCTTGTCGTACCCACGAGGAAGCTCAGCGAGCACCTGATTGGTTTTCTTATTCAGATAGATGTTGTACAGCGAACTCCCATCAGCTGTCGAGACCACCTTTGTGAATCCTTTGGAAACATCCTTCCAGTCTTTAAACTCTTTGTCGGCGCCACCGCCGCCGCCGCCGGCTTGAGCCGCCATCGCCGCCATCGCCGCGAAGTCGATCGACTCCTCAGGAGTCGCCGTCATCGGCTCATCCGCCATCGCCATCGAAGATCCCGCGATCAGAGCACCCAGCCCGATCACCGAACCGACCACACCACTCGCCATTCGCAAGTTTGTCTTGAAGTTCGCACGCATCAAATCACACTCCGTTTACTGTTGGGCGAGCAATCCCGCCGAGTCCAAATCCATTTCGCGAGTCAGTGCAGTCACAAGTCGACCCAAAGCCGAATGCCACCAAGCCGTCCCAAGACAGCCCAGTGCCAATCGGCTTGCGCCGGCACTTCCTCGATCGGTATCGGTCGCAGAACGCGCCATACCAAACAACGCCTGTCGCCGGAGCGCACCTTGTGCGCCCAAAACCACGACTCCCCCTATACCGCCCGTAAACACGCAGGTTTCAGCGATATAGACCCAACCGTCATCAATTTCGTCATCAGTTCCCCACGCCTATCCCGCCAGCAACGCCACCCCGATCGTCAGCCCCACAAAAGCCGCCCCTGAGACACGCACAACCGGATCCTTGATCGCCAGCTCCGTCGGATCGTCGTACCGCCCGTCCATAATCAGCGTGATCGTCCGCAGCAGCCCCAACATCGCTGGGAGCACCGTCGTCCACAGCAGATTAAACGCGAAGTCCCCGCCCACCCCGCTCGCGAGCACCACCGACATGTCAGCCTCTTTGCTTTGCACATAACCCGTGTATGTCAAGAGAGTTGCGACGCCAACAACAACAACCATCATCCGCAGAATCTGATCCGAATACTTCTGCTGAACCCCTCGGATCGACGCGACATCCGCGTCCCCCATGACGCGCCGCTCGCCGAGCCGCTTCCCGAATGCCAGGAACATACTCAGAAACAGCGTCGCGTTGAGCAGCCAAGTCGAGGGAGTCACCGCCACCGCCGCACATCCACCTAGGACACGCAGCACAAACCCCGTCGACAAGCTCAAAACATCCAGAATCACGACATGCTTGAGCATCGCCGAGTACCACATGACATTCACGATGTACGCCGCGACGAGTCCGAACACCCACCACTTCACCGAGCCAGGAACCAGCAAACCCAGTCCCAGTCCGATAACCAAAAGCGCGATCCCATAGATCCGAGCGAGCCCCTCACTCACGCGTCCCGAAGCAATCGGCCTTTTGCACTTGCGAGGATGCAACCGATCCCGCTCCACATCCGCCAGATCGTTAAACACATAACAACCCGAGGCCGCGAAGCAGAACGCAAAGAACGCCATCGCGAGCGTCAAAACCAGCCTGGTATCGACCGATTCACGCGAGATTGTTCCATCCATGATCGCAAACGCAGGACCCACGAGCACGAACACACCCTTCACCCATTGATGTGGACGCGCCAGCTTCATCAGACCACCAACAACCCCACCCGGCTGATCAGACAGTCGAGCCGTGTTGTCTTGTTGAGATGGATCACCCGATTCGTTCATCAACCCTCCGCATCGACACAACGACCCACAACCCTCAAGTGTTCATCAAACATCAACACGCTTTCCACCCCAATCCAGCGTCCATCTTCACAAGCTCGGCATGAATCGCCGAAAATCACTACACCATGAGTGTACCAGAACACCAGTCCCCATCGCCGCTCTTCCACCCCGCTCCCATGTGGTGCATGCTCTTCACGCTCGGCGCGCTCCTGCTCATCGCTTGGCCCATCATCCTCTCCGGAAACACCTCAGGACGCGGCGCCTACGACGACCTCAAATACCATTGGCCCGCGATCCAGACCTTCGCCGACCAGCTCCCCACTCCCGATCTCTCTGACTACTCCAGCGCCACCACGCCGGGATACCACCTCGAACTCGCCGTGCTCCACCGTTTCGGCGCTCCGCGTGCATTCGTCCAGCTCTACGCCTCGCTCTGGACCGCGCTGCTCTTCGCGATCCTCGCCTGGCGCGCCGGCCGCGCCTTCGGAAAGTCCGGAGTTCTCCTCACCCTCCCATTCCTTGCATCTATATATGTACTCTTCCCCTCGATCTGGCTCCTCCCCGACAACGCCGGATGGCTCGGAGTCCTCGTCATCCTCATCCTCGCGCTCGACTATCCATCAACAACACGCAACCTCCTCATCGCCGGGATCGTCCTCGCGATGCTCGTACTCGTGCGTCAAGTCCACATCTGGTCCGCCGCGATCATCGTCATCGGCGCGTGGACCGCATCGACCAACGACGAGCACTACAACCCCAAGTCTCCCAAAGAACAAACCAATCACCTCATCATAGCGATCCTCGCGACGATCCCCGCTTTCCTCCTCCTGCTCTTCTTCATCAGACTCTGGGGAGGTCTCGTCCCCCCAACCTTCCAGTCCAACCATCAAGGACCAAACCTCGCAACCCCCGCCTTCATCCTCACGCAGATCTCCATCCTCTCCGTCTTCTTCGCGCCGATCCTGCTCCCAAGACTCCTTCAGTTGTTCAAATCTCACAAAGCAACCATCGCCCTCGTGCTCGTCCTCGGCCTGGTGATCGGACTCATTCCAGAGACCTCATTCGATCGCGACGCCGGCCGATTCTCAGGTTGGTGGAACTTCGTCAAAGCCGCGCCAACCTTCGCGGATCGTTCACCCATCTTCATCCTCGGCGCTCCAGCCGGCGCACTCGGAGCGATGCTCTGGTTGTCCTTTGTCACCAAACGCGAAGCCGCGATCCTGCTCATCACCCTCCTCGCGTTCATCGCCGCCCAATCCGCAAACCACGCGTCCTGGCAGCGCTACCACGAGCCCATGCTCCTGATGATGGGACTCCTCATCCTCACGCGCTCCCCGCTCACCCCCGCCCAGCCCAAGCGTGTGCTGATCAGCTCCTTGATCCTCTCATTGATGCTCGGCGCGATCAACCTCTCCGCGTTCCTCAAAGCAGCGCCGTACGAACCAGAGCCGAAACAACCCAAGATTGAGCAGGTCGAGACCCAAACCACGACCGAATGAACCGCACATCCGCACAATTCACACCACAAACTCCATAAATTCAGTGACCCTTCCCCAATCCGCGCCCGTATTCACCCACCCAGAGTCAACACACCCCCCGATCCCGCCGATGCTCCCTATTCAAGGCTAGCATCCAAACCCAATGGTCCAACCATTTATCCGGACCCCAACCGATACGCAACGAAGGAACCAGCTCCATGAGCGACAACAAACGAGCACTCATCACAGGCATCACCGGACAAGACGGCTCATACCTCGCCGAGTTCCTCCTCGCAAAGGGATACGAAGTCCACGGCATCATCCGACGCGCCTCAAGCTTCAACACCGAACGCCTCGACCATGTGTACCAAGACCCACACATCGACGGCGCAAAACTCAAACTCCACTACGGCGACCTCTGCGACGCCAACAACCTCACCAAGATCATCGACCAGGTCAAGCCGCACGAGGTCTATAACCTCGGCGCCCAGTCCCACGTCCGCGTCTCGTTCGACATGCCGATCTACACCGCCGAGACCGTCGCGATGGGCGCCTACAAAATGCTCGAAGCACTCCGTGACTTCCAAGACAAATCAGGACAGCAAGTCCGCTACTACCAAGCATCCTCCTCCGAGATGTACGGCAAGGTCGTCGAAACACCACAAAAAGAAACAACCCCCTTCTACCCACGCTCCCCGTACGCCGTCGCCAAACTCGCCGGACACTGGATCACCGTCAACTACCGCGAGTCCTACAACATGCACGCGTCCTGCGGCATCCTCTTCAACCACGAATCACCACGCCGCGGTGAAACCTTCGTGACCCGCAAGATCACCCGCGCCGTCGGACGCATCAAGATGGGACTCCAAGACAAGGTCTACCTCGGAAACCTCGACTCCAAACGCGACTGGGGATTCGCCGGTGACTATGTCAAGATGATGTGGATGATGCTGCAGATGGAAGAACCAGACGATTATGTCGTCGCGACCGGACGCACCATCTCCGTCCGCGAGTTCGCGGACATGGCCTTCCAAGCCGCAGGCCTGAACTTCGAAGACCATGTCGAGTTCGATCCACGCTACCTCCGCCCCGCGGAAGTGGACCTCCTCCTCGGAGACCCAAGCAAAGCGAAAGAGAAGCTCGGATGGGAACCCGAAACCAGCGTCGAAGAACTCGCCAAAATGATGGTCGATCACGACATCGAGCTCGCATCGCGTGAGAAGACCCTCAAAGACGCCGGTCACGAGCTTCCCGAGTTCTCCGGTCACGATCAGTAAGCTTCTGCATCCAAAGTCAGGAGCGCTCCATGCGAGTCCTTACCATCGTCGACGACCTCGGACGCGGCGGCACACAAAGGGTCGCCGTAGAAACCGCGTGCTTCTACCAAAAATCAGGACTCACCAACGCCATCCTCACCAGAAAGGGTTCAGGTCTCCGCGCCAGCGATGCACAAGCACAAGGCATCGAGCTCTTCATCGCAAACGATCCGACCACCGCCCACACTTCAGACGCCGTACGCGCCGCGCGCGACTGGAAATCAGACCTCATCGTCGCGCACAGACAAGGTCTCCCAGACCAAGACTACGGCAACCTCCTCCGCGCTGTCGGTGCAGGTCAGCCAAACGGACCGCGCGTCGTCGAGCACTCCCACTTCGGACGTCCAGACCACACCCAAGACCGACTCCTCTTCGATGCCCACATCCAGATCTCCAGATGGTGCCATTGGAAATGGACGCGTTGGACAAGCAAAATCAAGCCGCGACCCATCGGGGTCTGCGTGCCCCATATGGTCGACCTCTCCAGATTCTCCCCCGCGACCAAAGAAGAAACCGACGCGTTCCGCAACGAGCACAACATACCGCTCGACGCGTTCCTCTACGGCTATGTCGCGCAGAAACACCCCGGAAAGTGGTCAACAACACTCTTTAACAGCTTCCGCACCCAAGCAGAGTCCGATCCCAACACCCATCTCGTTATTGCGGGGATCAGCGACCACGACCACCGACACTTCAACCACTTCCCGGACCACATCAAAGACCGCATCATCGTCATCCCCTTCATCAACGGCGATGACGCGCTCCAGACCGCATACTCCGCGATGGACACCTTCGTTCTCGTGACCAACATCGGAGAAACCTTCGGACTCGTCGCCGCCGAAGCCATGTCCTGCGGCACGCCCGTCGTCACCATGGCCAACCCCCAAAAGGGCTCAGGCCAATGCGAAGTCGTCGGACACGAATCAGGTGGACTGATCGCCGCCAGCCCCGCCGCTGTCCCTGTCGCGATGCAGCGCATCCGCGAAGACCACGACCTGCGAGCAAAGTGCGTCGCAAACGCGCGTCAGCGAGTGATCGACCGCTACAACCCACAAACCATCGGCGCCAAGCTCATCCAAGTCCTGAAGATTGTCCACTCAGCGCCAGACCGCAACTCGATCCGAGAAGCACTCGAGCAAGACGCATCCCTCATCACAAGCACCAACGCCAAAGAACTCCACCAAGACTGGGGCGGGATGATCGGTCAGTTCACTCCCAAGCAGCGACTCGCCCAGCAGCTCATACTCAACCCAACCTTCCAGCGATTCTGGGTTAAGCGCACGCTCAAGCGATATGCGACCGCCGTCCCGCGTGTCCGAAATTCGAATCAAGCACAGCGCATCCTGACCATCGTCAAAGACCTCGGACCCGGAGGCACCCAGCGCGCCGCCGAGAACAACGCCATCGCATTCAAACAAGCCGGACGCGACTCCGCCGTTCTCGTGCTCGACGCGCTGGGCATCCGCGCCCAGCGAATCCAAGACGCGGGAGTTGAAGTCATCTCCGCCGACAATGACGCCGCGCTCGCACGGCAGATCGCTGAGTGGAAACCGGACCTCATCCACTTCCATCGCAAAGGACAACCCGATCCACGCAGCACCGCGCTCCTCCGCGCCGCCTCACGCAAACTCGGATTCCGTATCCCCACTGTGGAACTCAGTCACTTCGGACGCTGTGACAGATCCCCAGAGCGCAAGCTCTTCGATGCGCACGCACAGCTCTCAAGAGAATGTCTCCGAAGATGGACCCAATGGGCGCGAGGACTCAAACCACAACCAATCGCAGTCGTCCTCCCCCACTACATCGACACCGATCGATTCGCTCCCGCGACCGACGAGCAAGTCTCCGAGTTTCGTCAGCACCACAACATCCCGCAAGACGCCTTCGTCTTTCTACGCGTGGGACAACCCAACCCCGCCAAGTGGACCACAGGACTGATTGACGCATTCAAATCCGTCACCAGTAAACTCGATAACGCATACCTCGTCGTCGTCGGCGCCCCGCAAACCATCCTCGACGCAATCAACGCACTCGATCCCGCAACGCGTGACAAAGTCATCATCATCGACTTCCTCCAAGGCGACGACGCACTCCGCGCCTGCTACAGCGCCTGCGACCTCTTCGTGCACACCGCGACTGTCGGAGAAACCTTCGGACTCGTCCTCGCCGAATCCATGGCGTGCTCCACACCCTGCCTCACTGTCTCCACACCAACATCCGACAACTCCCAAGCCAGCGTTGTCGGACACAACGACGCCGGGATCGTCCTCGCAAGCGAAAGTCTCCTCGCGCCCTGGATGCTCAAGCTCGCACAGGACCGCGTACAGACCGATGCCCTCGCTTCGCGCGCCAGAGAACGCGTCCTCAAACACTTCAGCAAAGAGCAGATCATTTCCGACACCCTCTTTGTGTTCGACACAATCACCACACACGCGCCGGACTACACCGCGATACGCAAACACTTCGCACAGCGCCCCAACCTGATCCCCCTTCATAGCGAACTCAGCAAGCACGAATCCGTCGAGGGATCACACTCGCTGATCCAATCCATCGTTGCCTATGTCAAAGAGCGCCCAACAATCTACCGCGTTTTCTCAGCAATCAAGCAACGGAAGCTCGCAAAGCGTTGACATGAGCACCCCAAACAAACAGACCGGATCACTCACCCATCGCGCCGCGCGCGGCGCGATGCTCGGATCCATCGCCGCCGTCATCGACCGCCTCAACGCGCTCGCCGTCCAAGCCGCGCTCACCTACATCCTCCTCAAAGCCGACTTCGGTGTGTGGTCGCTCGCCTCTCCCATCATGGCGCTCGCGACCATCCTAATCCAGACCACCGTCCGCGATCTGCTCATCCACCGATCAAGCAAGTTCCACCTCTGGTCCAACCCCGCCGCCTGGCTCTCCATGACCCTCGGGATCCTCGCCGGACTCACCGTCGTCGTCCTCGGAGTCATCGCCGCAAACGCATACGACTCACCCAAACTCACCCTCGTCCTGCTCATCGCATCGCTCCAACCAATCGCCAGCGGCATCACCACCGTCCCGCGCGCCAAAATGTCCATCGACATGCGATTCGGCGCCCTCGCCGCCTACTTCTGCGCCACCAGCATCTCCAACTGGATCCTCGCGCTGATCTTCGCACTCCTCGGAGCAGGCGTCTACGCCTTCCCCATCGGCATCGCGATCACCTCCGTCACCCAGTGCGTCGTCATCTGGTTCATCGCACCAGTCGCCATCCGCAGCTCGCCGCAAATCCAGCGATGGAAGTACATCATCAGCGACACCGGAAGCATCCTCGCATCCAACTTCGCCAAATGGGCGCGCACTCAAGGCGACCGCCTTATCCTCGGCGTGTTCCTCACCGAATCCATGATGGGGATCTACTTCCTCGCATTCCAGCTCTCGCTGCAAACCTTCAGCGTCATCACCCTCAACCTATCCTCCGTCCTCCTCCCCGCGCTTGCATCACTCAACAGCGAACCGCAGAGACAGATCAAAGCCTTCATCCGCTCGATGCGCATGCTCCTCTTCCTCGCCGCGCCGATCTGCGCCGG
>WUAJ01000130.1 GCA_009827215.1 Phycisphaeraceae bacterium | reverse complement strand
CGGATGGTTGGTGACCGACACAATACGGGGGCGGCGAGGGGATGACGACTGGCCTGAGCGTGATCCTGAGCGTTGTGCTGTATTTGGTCGCGTACCACACTTACGGCAGGTACCTAGCGCGACGGGTGTTCCGGATCGATCCCGACGCACAGACCCCGGCGTGCATGATCGATGACGGTGTGGACTTTGTTCCCTCAAAGCGGTCGCTGGTGTTCGGTCATCACTTCACTTCGATCGCGGGGACGGGACCGATCGTGGGTCCAGCGATCGCGGTGGTCTGGGGGTGGGTGCCGGCGCTGGTTTGGGTGCTCGTGGGGTCAATCATGATGGGGGCGGTGCATGACTTTGGATCGCTGGTGATCTCGATGAGGCATCGCGGTCGCACGATCGCGGATATCTCGGGATCGGTGGTCAATCCGCGCGTGCGGATCCTGTTCATGATCGTGGTGGTGATCGGGTTGTGGATCGTGCTCGCGATCTTTGGGTTGGTGATCGCGACGATCTTTAAGCTCTATCCGACGAGCGTGATCCCGGTGTTTGCGCAGATCCCGATCGCGGTTGGTCTGGGGATATGGCTGCGGCGGGGGCTCCCGATTGTGCTGGGATCATTCGTCGCAGTGGGATTGATGTACGCAACGATCTGGTGGGCCTCCAACAGCACGCCGTATTGGGAGTTTCCGGAGTTCATCACAAGCCGAATGTCAGTGATCGGGATCTGGACGCTGATCTTGATGATCTATGTGTTCATCGCTTCGGTGCTTCCGGTGCATGTGCTGCTGCAGCCGCGGGACTTTATCAACTCGTGGCAGCTGATTGTTGCGATGGGGTTGCTGGTTCTGGGGGTGCTGGTCGCTCGTCCTCCGATTGTTGCGGATGCGGTTCGATTGGTGCCTGAGGTTTCGGTCAATGGGAATCCGGCGCCTCCGATGCTGCCGTTCTTGTTTATCACGATCGCGTGCGGCGCGGTGAGCGGGTTCCATTGTCTGGTGTCTTCGGGGTGTTCGTCTCGGCAGCTCAAGACGGAGGGGGATGCGCAGTATGTCGGGTTCGGCGCGATGCTCACAGAGGGGTTCCTCGCGACGCTCGTGATTGTCGCGTGCATCGCTGGGATTGGGATGGGGACACTCGATGGCGAGGCGGCTTGGCTTCGGTACTACCAGCAGTGGGGTGGTGATGCGGGACTAGGCGCAAAGCTGACGCCGTTTATTCAGGGATCGGCGAACATGATCGGTTCGATCGGTATTTCAGAGCACTTCGCGATCACGCTGATGGGTGTGTTCGTGGCGAGCTTCGCGGCGACGACGCTCGATAGCGCGACGAGACTCCAGCGGTATGTGATCGCTGAGCTAGCCATGGGTCATGAATCAACACACAAAGTTGGACGGATTCGCTCATTGATAGCGAATCGGTATGGTGCAACGACTGTCGCTGTGGTTTCTGGGTTCTTGCTTGCGATCTCGGATGCGCCTGTGAGGGGGCTTGAGAATGCTGGTCTCGGCGGGCTGACGCTCTGGCCGATCTTTGGCGCGACGAACCAGCTGCTCGCGGCGCTGGCGCTGCTGGTCGTGACGGTCTGGCTGGTCAAGTCCAAGAAGCCGGCGTGGGTGAGTGCGGTCCCGATGGTGTTCATGTTCGGGATCACGAGCTACGCGATCGTGCTGCTTGCGAAGGGGTTTGCGGATTCGAGCAACGCACTTCTGCTGGGGATCTCGGTGCTGATGCTGGTGCTGGAGATCTGGATCGTCATCGAGGCGGCTGGTCTGGTGTTCTCGAAGAAAGCCGATGAAATCAAATCTGAATGAGCTTGGTCCGATAGACGGGCTGACATGGACTCTGAGTCTCTGGCGGGGTGCATTCTCAAGTGAAAGTCGGAAATGATTCTTGAGATGTTGGCATTGGAGGGAGCTGGTTTGGATGCTCTGTGTGTACACGATGTCTCGTAGAGGTCTAACGCCATGAGTTCACGACAAAATTTTCGTTCGCCGTTGGCGGCGATCATGATTGCCGCTATCGCTGGAACTGCATCCGCATCCAGTGGTCCCATACCGCTTGGGGATGTGATTGAGTGGGTGGAGATCTCGATACACATGCCGGATGGTCGTGTGATCAAGACAACTGAGCCGCGGTACCCATCGAGATCGAGGGTGCACATCACGACTGGGAAGTTGCCTCCATTCAAACGCAGCGGCGATGCTTCAGCATCTGGGTCTGAACTTGAGATGGGAGTTGAGTTGGTAGATGAGCCGAGCTCATTGATTGAGGAGCTTGATCCTGAAGTAGCTGATTTAAGCGAAGAGGTCGATGCTTCGACTGAGGGTCTGGTCGATGAGCCCGTAGAAGCTGTTGATTCTGGAGATGATTCGGACGGCTCTTCGAGTGGCGCCGTGCGCCAGTTTAAGAAATCGAGTTGACAGCATCAGTGGAGTTGAGAATGTATAAAAAGACACCCCTCGACGAGCGAGGGGTGTCTTCTATTTAGAATTTGATCAAGCGATCAGACGCGGTCTTTGAGGCCCTTGAGTGGACGGACCTTGACGACATTGCGTGCTGGCTTGGCTTTGAATACGGTTTCTTCGCCGGTGAATGGGTTGATGCCCTTGCGTGCCTTGGTTGCTGGCTTGCGCTGGACCATGACCTTCATCATGCCTGGGACATTGAAGGCGCCGCAGTTGCCCTTCTTGAGGTCCTTCTCGATCATGTCGCCCATGATGTCGAAGACCTGAGCGGCTTCCTTCTTGGAGATGCCGACATGATCTGAGATGATGGTGAGGACCTCGGACTTGGTGCGTGGCTTGTCCTTGGCAGCGACGATCTTGGCTGGCTTCTTGGCGACTGGTGCGGCCTTCTTCGCAGGTGCCTTCTTAGCAGCGGTCTTGCGTGCTGGTGCCTTCTTGGTGGTGCGGCGAGCAGCGGTTTTTTTCGCGGTTTTCTTGGTGGTGCGTTTCTTGGTTGTTCTCTTGGCCATTGCATACTCCATTCTGCAACTAAGTGATTCTGCGTGTGGCTTCCACCCACACGAACAGTTGTTTTTACCGGACTACTATCGGCACCTTACCAGCATTTCGCCCTGTTTTTGTAGGGTTTTTCTGATATTTTTCACTTTTGGTTCGTTTGGTGCTTCTTGAAACTCCTTGTGTTATGCTGATTGGTTGGTGCTCAGGGTGACCTATTGTCCCAGCATGGAAACCCCTACAAAACAAGTGCGAATCACCCGTTCGATTCCCGGAAAGCTGGAAATACCAAACGCTTGCGTGCAGACGCTCGGGGAACAGCTTGCAACGCGAGAAACGCTCAAACCCTTTGTTTCAGGGGCTCATGCGCTCGTCACAATGTACACCGATCCGGTGGATGAAGAGCTTCTGGACTCGGCGGGTGATCAGCTCCAGATTGTGAATAACTTTGCTGTAGGGCACGACAACATTGATCTACAAGCTTGCAAAACGAGAGGCGTGATCGTCTGCAACACTCCCGATGCAGTGACTGAGGGGACGGCGAACCTCGCGTTCCTCCTGCTGCTCAGTTGTGCACGACGACTCATCCAAGCGGATCGGTACGCACGCTCACCAGACTATCCGGCGAATGGACAGCTCGGGATGGCGGACTTCATGGGTTTGGACCTATGCGGCAAAGAACTATTGATCGTGGGTGCTGGTCGCATTGGATTCGCGACGGCGCTGCGGGCAAAGTCCTTCGGGATGCGGATCGCGTATGTCGCTCGTAGCAGACATCTTGAGTTTGAGATGGCGCCGCTGGGTGCTCGGAGGGTCGAGCTTGAGGAGGGACTGCGGGAAGCGGATGCGGTCAGTATCCACACGCCGCTGACGGAGCACACCAGGCACCTGATCAACGCGGATCGGCTCGCGATGATGAAGGGTGACGCGATTCTGGTCAACACGGCTCGTGGTCCGGTGGTCGATGAGATCGCGTTGGTGGCAGCATTGGAATCCGGTCACCTCTGGGGTGCTGGACTGGATGTGTTCGAGCAAGAGCCGACGGTGCATCCAGGGCTGGTATCGAGTGATCGTGTTGTGCTGACCCCTCACATTGGGAGCGCGGAGGAGCGGTGGAGGCGTGCGATGACCGAGATGATCCAGACGAACATCAACGCGGTCTTTGCTGGTGAAGAACCTCTGACTCGTGTGGTATGAAGCGGATCAGTCCTGAGTGGAGCGATTCCGAGTGGGATCGGCAAACTCGAGCTCGAGGAATCGTGCGACATAGTCGATGATGGAATCCGCCATCGGGATATCGGGATTGCTCGTTGGGCCGTGGGGCTCGAAACGCATGCCTTTAAATCGCTTGACGGCTTCGTCGACCGGAAGGCCGTATTGAAGAGCGATGGAGAACGCTCGGCAGAATCCCTGGCACATCCCTGAGATCGCGGACCCTTCTTTGGCGATTTTGATGAAGATCTCTCCGGGCGTGCCGTCGGCGTAGAGACCGATCGTGAGGTAGCCCTCGTGACGACCGATGGAGAACTTGTGGGTGATCGATTCGCGTGTGGGGGTCAGAGATTGGCGGGTCGCGAGCATCGGTTCGTCCTTGTGTGCATGATCTCGTGGTGGCATGGATTCGTCCTCGGATCGGCTTCCCTGCCGATGGGACCTCAACTCTATCGGACCTTTTCGTGAATGTCCCTGAGAAATCACGGCGGATGTCGGGATTCCGGAGAATTCGGGTCCAGGGAGACGGCTTTGTCTTGCTCCATGCGTCGGGCGTGCCGATACTTACAAGACGAACCCTATGAAGAGCAGCGATCACACATCACGAGCACTCTACCAGCAGCGTCCGGCGAAGAACTCCGGTTGGATGGTTGCGGCGATCGCGATGCATCTGCTCGTTGCGTCAATGGCGTCTGCCGCGTCCTCGTGTTCTGAGACGATCGAACGCACGCGCGTGACACGGATCTCGCACTGCGTCGCGCAAGCGATCCGCGATCTGGTGGATCATCAGCAGAGTGAATCAGTCTGGGTTGTTCGTGACTCCGAAGATGCGCCGATTGGTGCGATCCTGGGAGCGGGTGATGAGGTTGCAGGATCCGGTTTCATGCTTCAGGCATGGCTGTTGAATCTGCCTCCTCCTGCGGCGTGAGCAGCGATCGCTGAACTCATCGTCACTAATACCCAAGTAATACACACCACACCCATTCCGGTCTGTTCAACACAGCATCGGTCCATAGTTCGGATACCACGCCGTGCGGAGCGCACGCGGAATCCAGATTCGAGATACCACATGTCCAGTTCAGAAATTCCAGTTATTGGATCCATCCTCTCCAAGGTCTTCGGCTCTCGCAATGAGCGGATCGTGAAGAAGTACACCTCGCGTGTCGATGCGATCGGTGAGCTTGAGCCGCAGATGAGAGCAATGACCGACGCGGAGCTACGCGCCAAGACGCAAGAGTTCCAAGAGCGTTACGACAAGGGAGAAGGGGTCAACGACCTGCTCATCGAGGTCTTCGCCGTGGCGCGTGAATCGATGGACCGTTCGGTCGGGATCCGCAACATCTTCAATCCGGAGCATGAGTTCGATCCATCGAAGCTCAGCGGGAGTGTTCGCGAGACTTACGATCGGATCAAAGCACAAGCGGACTCGCTCGAACCTGCAGAACCAGTGGGGGAGTTCCTTGGGTGTGCTGAGCAAGTCCCTGGATATATGCAGGTTGAGATCCCCAACGAGATCTATGACGCGGTGCGTGAGATATATCCAGAATCGCGTCCGCCGTTCCGTGCTCGTCCGTTTGATGTGCAGCTCATCGGTGGTATGGTGCTGGGTCAGGGGAAGATCGCGGAAATGAAGACGGGTGAGGGCAAGACCATCGTCGCGCCGCTCGCGGCGTACATGGCATCGGTCACGCGTCAGCAGGTCCATATCGTGACGGTCAACGACTACCTCGTGCAGCGTGACCGCGACTGGACCTTCCCGTTCTTCAACAAGTTGGGGCTCACAGTCGGTGCGATCCACCCAATGCACATGCAGCCTGAAAGCGTGAAGCGGGAGATGTACCGCTGTGATGTTGTCTATGGGACGACTTCTGAGTTTGGATTCGACTACCTCCGCGACAATATGAAGCGGAGCGTGGACGAGCAGGTGCAGCGGAAGCGTCAGTTCGCGATCGTGGACGAGGTGGACTCGACGCTGATTGACGAGGCGCGGACGCCTTTGATCATCTCGGGTCCGGCGCATGACGATCAGCCTCGCTATGAGCTCGCGACTGGACTCGCGAAGCAACTTGTGGATCTGCAAAAACCTTGGCAAGAAAAAGAAGACGAGGTCCAGCGCTGCAAGGAGCTGATCAAGGGTCTAGAGGGTGATATCCGTCAGACACGCAACTCGGATTCGATCCCGGAGCTCCAGAAGCGGCTCGAAGAAGCGAAGAAGCAGCTCCCAGAGATCGAGCACGCTCGTGACCAGCACGCGCAGTACTACGAGATCGAGATGGATCGCAAGTCGGCGCACCTGACGCACGAGGGCATCGCGCACGCGCAGAAGCTCGCTGGGGTTGGTTCTTTCTATGTGGATGAGAACATGGATATCCCACACCTGCTTGAGCAGTCGCTGCGTGCGTACGCGGTGTATCAGCGGGACAAGGACTACATCGTGATGGATGTTCCGGATCGCATGACCGGCAAGGCGGAGCCGAGCATTGTGATTGTGGACACCAATACGGGCCGTCCGATGATCGGTCGTCAGTGGTCCGATGGTCTGCACCAAGCGGTGGAGTGTAAAGAAGGCGTGCCGATCAAGCCTGAGACGCAGACGGTCGCGTCGGTGACGGTGCAGAACTTCTTCAAGATGTACAAGCAGCA
>WUAJ01000129.1 GCA_009827215.1 Phycisphaeraceae bacterium | reverse complement strand
AGGTACTGCTCTGCGCATGCTTTGAGATCATTCGCGTATTGGAGCGCCGGACCGAAACGCTGGAAGTAAATCGAGAGACAGGTATCACGCGCGCTGCGCCGGCAGTGGACGATGCTCGCGCCTGGAAGCAGTCTGGTGATCGGTCCGAGGAAGAGGTAGTTCTCAGGCATCTTGTCCACAACGCGGAGGATCTTCTTGCTTGGGTACGCATCTTCAAGTGACTTGAGATAGTGCTGTCCGCCGGCTTTGAGGATCTCGTTGGACAGGTCTTCGGGCCCCTTGGAGCCGAGGATCGAGTTGATGATCGGCGATTCCCCGACTCCTCCGGCTTGCGGATGAGCCGCGATGACCTGCTCGGTCAGCGTCGTTCCGGAACGAGGCATTCCCACTACGAGCACCGTACGCGACCCATCGTTGGGCTGGACATCGAACCCTTCCACGGCTTCTTTTGGCCAACGGCTGATGTGGTGATCGAAGTCGACCGCCGTGCCGGGATCAGTCATCTTGTTCGCGGTATCGAACGCCTTGAACGCATCGTCGTACTCACCAACCGAATCGAGCAAGTGTCCAAGCGAGTACAGCAGTTCGCTTCGTCGGACGCGTTCCATGTTTGGATTTTCGAGTGACTCGCGGATCAGATCGATTGCTGGACCTTGCTTCTTAAGTTCGCGTGCGAGCGTGCCGTAGATCATGACGATCGATGGATCCTTGGAGAGTTCGAGTGCTCGCTCGACGATCTCCATCGCTTTGGGGGACTGTCCTCGCGCTTGGAGCACGCGTGCTTTGAGCGCGACGGCTCGTCCGTTTGCGGGATTGACATTGAGGACCTGGTCGAGCGCTCTGTGCGCATCACCGACACGATCCATTCTTCGATAGATCATTGCGAGGTCGCACAGCGTGTCGGGTTCACCTGGATTGAGTTTGGACGCGAACTCGAGGTGGCGCAGCGCTTCGGCGTGGTTATCGAAGAGCATGAGCGCGTATCCAAGCATGCGGAGCACCATTGGATCACGCGGAGTTTTCTCCAGCTGTTCACGCAAGAGACTGATCGCTGTCTGGAACTCATTGGCCGCGAGCAGTGTTCGCGCGCGCTGGACAATGCTCCGAGTATCGACTCCTGATCCGCTACCGTTGATCATCGTTGCACTCCCTTACTCGGTGCCATCAGATGCCGCTCGTCGCATGAACACCATCGGCATATTTGCCCAAACCCTCCAGCAATGGAGCGAGGTGCTTCTCGTAGTTCTTCCATCGCTGCTTGCTGGATTGATACACAGGCTGACGCACCTGCATCGAACTCACCGTATGCACATGCTCTTTCTTTTCATAAAACCGGAGACATGATTCATCGAACTCGATCCCAAGATAATCGAGAAGAGATCTCGTCGATTGTTCCTGATCGCTCACGAACTCTTCATAGACACAGTTGTAGATCTCGATATCGAGCTGCTCTTTCCAATATTCCATCATCTCTCTGTGGACGACATACTGCTCCCCAAGCATCTTGAGATCCCGCGAGTAGAGGACATTGGCGCCGAAGTTCTGCGTATACGCGCTCAAGCAACAGTCACGCGGATCACGCAGCGCGTGGACGACATGGACATTTGGCAGCACCTTGCTCACAAATCCAAGATCTTTCTCCGACCCCATATGCTTGTCGACAACGCGCTGCACTTCTGAACCACATCGCCGTTCGAGCAGATCGAGGTATTCCTTCGCGTACGAATCGATCTTCTCCTGATCGAGATCAGACACCATTGACCTTGTGCGCATCTGCAGCAGCAGCGGGCACTCACCCACTGTTCCCCCGAGCGGGTGCGCGTTGATGACCTGCTCCATGAGTGTCGTTCCGGATCGGGGCATCCCTGCGATGAACACCGGACGCTCATCATGGATAGATGATGCTGGGATGCTTGCGAGGACTTCAGGAGACCAAGTTTTTTGGAGGGATTCGGCGTGTGCCGTTCTTCCTAATCCCAACCATGCGTTCCCACGCTCGAAACAGCTGAACGCTTTGTCAAACTCGCCGAGCTTATCGTAAATAGCGCCGAGTTCGAATGTCGCATTGCGTCGAGTCGGATCCGAAGCAGTGGCATCCTCGGCGAGTTTCTCAAAGATTGAGAGCGCTTCGGGATACGACTTGGTGTCCTTCAGGAAGCGACCTCGGACCATCTGGATGAGTTCACCAGCATCCTCAAGATCAGCAACGCGATCAAGTACCTCCTTCGCTTCCGCGATCATCCCCGAATCGAGGTAGGTGACGGCTTTGGTCTGTATGACCAGCTCGTGATAGGGATCACGCGCGAGTGCTTTATCGAGCGTCGCGTGCATGCCTTCGATATCGCCTTGCATCAATTGAGCATGCGAGAGAAGCACAAGGACATTCAGATCATTCGCTTTGCGTTTCGCAGCGAGCTTGAGCACATCGACCGCTTCATCGGCGTATCCCACAGTCACAAGCACATGACCCAAACGAAAGAGGATCGCGTGGTTGTTTTTATCCAGCGCATGAGCTTTGCGATACAGCAGCAATGCTGAGCCGAAGTGCTCTTGCTTCATCGCCATCTGGGCTTTGTTGAGGATCGATTGGACCTTTGCTGCTGATTTCGCCATGGTCCACTCTAGTTCGGTTTAAGCACGGATTCACTCAAATCGAACCCGGATCGCCCTTGCTCCCTACAATCCTCGGCTCGACTCTCCCCACCCCCCCACGCTTATCGGAGTGCTTGTGGACTCGCTCTTTGAAACACAACGGTACTTGATCCCGTTCCGAACCGGACTGCTGCCGCAGATCTTCTGCGACACGCTTGTGCTGGGATCAGGAGTTGCTGGACTGCGTGCCGCGATCACGGCTGGGGATGCCGGGGATGTGATCGTCTGTACCAAAGATCGGCTCGATAAGACCAACACCGCATGGGCGCAGGGTGGGATTGCCGCGGTGCTCCCTGACATCCCGGATCAATCCGATTCGATCCAGAGCCATATAGAGGACACGCTAGTCGCTGGTGCAGGGATGTGCGATGAGGATGCTGTGCGACTCATCTGCACGCAAGGACCTGCACGATTCAAGGAGTTGCTCGCGTGGGGTGCGGAGTTTGATCGCGACTCGTCAGATCATCTCGAAGCGGGTCGCGAGGGGGGGCACAACGCGAACCGGATCTATCATGCCGGAGGCGACGAGACCGGCAAAGAAATCCAGCAGACACTCATCCAAACCACACAGGAGCACGACTCGATCCGTTTGTTTGATCATTGTTTCGCGCTCGATCTGCTCACCCCCTCGGATGATCCTGGATCGCCGGTAATGGGTGCGATTACCTGGCATAAAAAATACGGCTTGCAAGTCATCTGGGCGCGAACCACCATCCTCGCTTCCGGTGGATCGGGACAAGTCTTCCGTGAGACCTCCAATCCGCGCATCGCGACTGGAGATGGCATCGCGATGGCATATCGCGCCGGCGCATCCATTCGTGACATGGAGTTCTTCCAGTTTCATCCGACAACGCTGTATATCCCGGGCGCTCCTCGATCATTGATTTCAGAAGCCGTGCGAGGGGAAGGGGCGCACCTGCTCGATGACTCCGGAGAGCGATTCATGCCGGCGGTCCATCCGCTCGCGGAACTCGCGCCTCGTGATGTGGTCTCTCGTGCGATCTCCAGGCAACTCGCGCTCCAAGGCGGCAAGCATGTTTGGCTCGATTGTCGGCATATTCACAACTTCCAAGCACGATTCCCAAGCATCTGGAACACGCTCAAATCCTTCGGACTCAATCCAGCGACCGATCCGCTTCCAGTCCATCCCGCGGCGCATTATCAAATCGGAGGCATCCAGACCGACCTCACGACCCGCAGCAGCATTCCGAATCTGCTCGCGGTTGGCGAGGTTGCTTCGACTGGACTCCACGGCGCGAATCGGCTCGCGTCCAACTCGCTGCTTGAAGGCTTGGTGATGGGCGCTATTGCCGGGGAAGTCGCCGCGGAACGATCAAACGGACAGCAGGTATCTCCAACAGCGATCGTTTCGTCGATCGAGCCGAGCTCACATGCGCAGCTTGATCTGACGGATGTCAGGTCATCGCTCCGATCAACGATGTGGTTCAACGCTGGGATTGCTCGGACGCGGACCAAACTCGCTGATGCGTGTGATATGTTCAATATCTGGGGACGCTATTCGCTCGACAAGGTCTTCGAGACTCCTGATGGATGGGAGACTCAGAACTTGCTATATACAGCGCATCTCATCGCACGCGCTGCTCTAAGTCGTCCAACCTCGATCGGAGCGCACTGGATCCAGAGCGAGAATCCCGTTGGTGAGCAAGATACGGACCCCAACGCAAATATCCACGCAAGCTGGACACGCCATTCACAGGATCCGACTTATTCGCCGATCGAACCGCACGCGTCTTCGCCCGTATCTGAATGAGCCATGCCCAGCCGGACGATCTTCCATATTGCTTCTCTCTGCATTGCATCAGCTGCATTGTCTCTATTTGTCGCAGGGTGCCAACCGTACAAGCGAGAGGTGAGCCGATCCGGATTGCTTTCCAAACTGAAAGCGACTCAGGAAGGGAATCGCAAACCGATCGATCCCGAGTCGATCCATCCGGTGTTTGGGGTCCCAGGCGGGAAAATTCGCGTAGAAGACGAACAGGGCAATGTCACGCTCTACGCGAAGACTATCAAGCACCTCATGAACCACCTGATTCATGCTCTCGAGTATGACGAGCGTGATCTCTTTGTAGAGCAGATCCTTTCCCAGATCACCATCGAGGAGTTCGAAGAGCGCGGGCTCGATCCTCGGCTCGCCTATGACGAACTCGTGAATCGTCGGCGTGATGTCTACCGTCTGTTTCACTTCATGCCGATGGGTGAGCACACGCCGGGGCTGTATCCCACTCCGATCGGCCAGAACATCTTTCGGCTTCAAGTCTCGCGTGTCGGGCGCGACCTGCTCTGGTCCGGGATAGATGTCTCCTTCGAGCAAGGCAATTACAAGCTCCGCTGGTTCGTGCCTTAATCTATCGTTCCTCCTAGTATTGATGCATGAGCAGCACCACTTCCCCCACTCCGACTTCGATCAAATCTCTGGAACAATTGAGCAACCAAGAGTTGATCGGGCGACTGCGCGTCGGCGTTGAGTGGCTCGATCCTCGCATATTTGAACTCAGTGATGATCAGTTGAATCAAGCGTGGCTTCCCGACGCGAATGTCGGACGCTGGCCCATCCGTGTGGTGCTTGGGCATCTCGCGGATGTTGAGATGGTCTTCGCAACCCGAATCCGCAAGATTTTCGCCGAAGAGAACCCAACGCTCGCACTGTTTGATGAGCACGCCTTTGTCGATTCATCGATCTACGGCTGCACAGAGGGATCGACCATGCAACCTCCGATCGGAGGCGATGTCGCGACAATCCACACACTGCGCTCTTGGTTGGTGACCTTCTTATACCAACTGGAAGAATCCGACTGGGAGCAGACTGGACTCCATCCGGACCATGGTCCGATTTCGATCCGAACGCTCGCGATTTACAACTGCTGGCACCTCGAGCGCCACGCGTGGTTCATCAACGCGAAGACAGAACGGATGATCGGCCCGAGACCACAACCCGAAGCGTGCGAGACGGGCGGGTGTGGCAAGCCGGATTGCCAGTGCGTTCACGAATGAATGTCTATTAAAAGAATCAGACTTCAAAAAACTCACGGAGTTGTTTGTACGCGACTCCATATTCCTTGACATGCGATCCGGGTCCAACAGATCGCGTTGGCTCTAGATCAGCAGTGAGTTCGTCGCTGAGTTCTTCACCCAGTGCATCTGCGAGTTGGCGCAGTACTGACTTTGGATCATTCATAACTTGGTCATACTGGATGTTGATGACCTTGGCGCCGACGCGTTCGTCGTTGAGCACGCTGGTCCAGTGATCCATCAGCCGTCCGGTATCTTTCACATACGACGCGGTCGAGATCAGATCTCCGGCGTATGGATGATTCCCCGGCATTTCATCGCAATAGATCGCGAGGGATTCTTCTATCGGATCGCGTCGGCAGTTGATGACGGTCACCCCCGGCAGCGCCATCGCGACACACCCAACGAGCGGTGTGTTCCCTGGATGTGTGTCCACTGTCCGCATACCCCCCATTCGCGCTGCCGCATCACACTGCCGTGAGTATCCTGCGGCGAGTTTGCCGATTTGATCGCCTCGGTGACCTCGTGGGGTTGGGACCAAGGCGCGGAGCACACCTCGCGCCGCATTGAGTTGGGTAGCGCACAGCATACCGAGTGATTCAATCGGTCCAATGTCGACGGTGTTTGGCAGTCGATCAAGCAGGTTCATCACCTCAGGAATCCCTGAATGGATTGAGCCGCAAAGGAGCACACGGCTTATACCAGGGGTTCCGGGTGGGCGCATGAGCTTATCAAATTCTTCCGCTGTCCAGCTCTCTATGAGACGGGAACTCATCTTCGCATGGACTTCAGCGTTGTACGCACCACGACGGAGTTTCGCGGCTCTGCGATACGCATTGAATGCGTCGCTGTAATCGCCGAGCGCGTCACAGAGCGTTCCCTCAGCTCGCAGCAACGCCATCAGATTCGCCGCACCGATTCCCGCTTCATTGACGAGGGACGCGATCTGTTCCATGCATGATCGCATGCGATCAGTATCTTGCTTCTCCGCATCAACCAGGACCTTCGCATAGCTAATCAATAATGGGATGTCATCGAGCTTGCGCGCCAAGCCGTCGTCGATGAGCTTGATCGCTTCGTCAGTGTTACCCAAATTGGATTGGACCTCAGCGAGCGCGGCGATCGCAT
>WUAJ01000128.1 GCA_009827215.1 Phycisphaeraceae bacterium | reverse complement strand
AGCCTCCAAACCGAGCCTCGTCCAGCGTCTAAACCCATCTCAAGACGAAGCTTCTGGGAAAAACGCCAATTCCAGACCATAGTGAGGGTCAGACCGGTTCAGAACTCACAATCGCCGTACTGATTCAAGAACTCCGAAACATCAAGGAAGTTCAGGTTGCCATCACCAGTGAAGTCCACGGACAGATCCCCGTCGCCGTATTTGGACAAGAAGTCTGACACATCGAGGAAGTTGAGCGATCCTGTAAAGTTCAGGTCCGCCCTGCACAGCCCGCCGCCTGTCACGATCCCGGTATTGGGGTCCGTTTCGTATCCCGCCGCGATCCAGCGGAACTGGACATCGAACATCGGATTGGTTTTGTCAGGGACACAAGTGAAAGCGCACTCTCCTGAGTACTGCTCAGTCACCTCAAAGGCGCTCCAGCCGTAATACCAATCAGTCTCGCCGTCATTGCGCCAACGGAACGGGATGTACAGCACGCCATCTCCGGAATAGTTCGAAGTCTCGAACATACATCCTGGTTCACAGAATGGATCACCAGGATTCATGTGCTGCACAACATCAAGCACACTCCCCACATCACACAAAGGCTCGGTATACACCCAACCACCAGTCGCCGCATCGACGATTGTGCCCGCAGTAATATTCATAAAACCAATATCCGCGGCTTCAGTGAACAGATTCCCGGGAAATGCACCAAAGCACTCAGTCCCGTTCTCAATCACCACCGGACGGTAGTTTGTTCCCAGTGCGCCACCGCTCAAAGTTTCTGCATCCAGATCAAACGCAAGATTCGGATGCGCCGCATCAATATCCTGTAGGTTGAATCGCTCAGGGGTCAGTATGTCATCAGCCTGATGAACCACGATCGGTTCAGCAAAAGTGACGGACGCGGCGATCGAAACCGAAACAGCAACGCTCATCTTCGAGTAAATCATCATGTCTCCTTGGTATCAAATGAATGAATCTATGTTCGCTGTAATCAAGCGAGTACTTCTAATGTACACAGATTCAACCATCAACACAACCAAAGAGCCGTGTCCGCTGGAAATATAGTGCTTTTGCCCCTTTGTGCATCAGCAGATCTGAACAGTTCTTTGACTGTTTGCACTATAACTCAGAGCAGAGATTCAGGGTTTTGTAGCGATTCCACGATCTCAGCGAGTGCCAGAGCTGCCGTTGCGCCATCGACGACACGATGGTCACACGCAAGTGACAAAGGCATCCGCTTACCAACCATTAGTTGGCCGTCCTGAACGACCGCACCGTCGTACGCCTTGCCCACCGCGAGGATCGCGACCTCAGGGTAGTTGATCACTGGGGTCGCAAAGCGCCCCGCGTGCGAGCCGACATTACTGATCGTGAAGGTCGAGCCCATCAACTGATCACGCGGGATCGAACGATCGCGAGCACTCGCCGCGATCTGAGCGATCGACTGAGCGAGTTCGACGACATTCATCCGATCACTATCACGAACTACTGGAACCATGAGACCACTGTCCGTGTCCGTCGCGATCCCGAGGTGCACCGCGCCGTACTGCACAATCTCTTGAGCTTCGTCATCCACGATCGCGTTCATAGCGCCAAAGCGCCCTGCGAGTGAACGCGAGACCGCTGCACACACAAACGGCAGGAAGCTCAGCTTCACACCCGTTTGAGCGCTGACATCTTTGCGCAATGAATCGAGCACCGTCACATCCGCCTCATCGACCACTGTGAAGTGGACCGCTGTGTCCACGGCACTCCGCAAGCGATTCGCAATAGTCCGTCGGACTCCCTTAAATGGAATCCGCGCTTCGCTGTGACCAGGCTGCACCATCCCCTGCTGAGCAGGATCAGGGATCGGACGATACGCTGCAGGTCCTTGGTATCCAGGAGCCGCCGGAACGCCGCCACCCATCGGTTGCCCGTAATGCGGAGGTGGCGGTGGATGTGCATACCCATACCCAGGAGGTGGTGGAGGCGGAGCGTATCCATAAGGCTGATACCCATACGCTGGAGGTTGGTACCCATACTGAGGTGGATATTGCGGAGGGTACTGCGGCGGATACGGCTGCTGGTACTGTGCCGCCGGCGCCTGTTGCGGAGCATACGAAGGCGAAATCTGAGTGGTAGGCAGATTCAACGGACGACGAGTCTCCGCCGGACGCGCTGGCGCTGGTGCGGACGCAGCTGGTGCACTCGCCGGTGCAGATGGAGCCGGAGCAGAAGCCGCAGGTGCTGCCGGACGTGCCGGAGCCGCGCCGCCGCCCGCTTTCGCGTTCTCGATGTCCTTCTTCGTCACGCGTCCGCCGATGCCTGTGCCAACAACCGAGTTGATGTCAATCCCCGCATCCCGCGCCATGCGACGAACCGCAGGCGATGCGAGCGCCTTGCCATCGCTCGATCCCATCCCAGGAGTCGAGTCCGACATCTGTCCGACCACGGACCCCTGATCCTCTGGACGATCATCATCCGCTTCTGCCGCAGGAGCAGCCGCTGGTGCCGCCGCGGGAGCGTCATCCGGACCACCCTCGTAGGTCACAAACGGCGCGCCGACCTTGATGATGTCGCCGTCGTTTCCGTGCAATGTCTTGATCGTTCCAGCGCGAGGCGATGGGACTTCGACGAGCGCCTTGTCCGTCTCCATCTCCGCGATCACCTCGAGCTCATCGACAGTGTCACCTTCCTTCACGACCCACTTAATGAGCTCGGCTTCCTCAAGCCCCTCACCAAGATCGGGAAGAATAAAGATGTTCGGATCAGATGAAACTTTGCCAGCCATATGTTCAGTCCTCTTCGCTGCACCAGTCAGTTGGTGGGCAGTGGGGGTCGTATCGAATCAATCACTCGTCAGTCGCTCTCAGCCGTATCAGTACGCTAAGCACTCCGTGATCCCCTTCAGGATCCGAGGTGCCTCAGGAAGATACTCATTCTCCAGCTTGTAATACGGCATGATCGTATCAAACCCAGTCACGCGCTGGACCGGCGCCTCCAGATGCAAGAAGCACTCCTCCATGATTCGTGCCGCGATCTCCGCACCGAGCCCGCAAGTCAGCGGCGCCTCGTGCACAATCACGCACCGACCAGTCCGCTGAACTGATTCCGCGATCGTGTCAATATCAAACGGATAGATCGAACGCAGATCGATGAGTTCCACAGAAACATCCTCAGGAAGATTGTCGATCGCTTCCAAACACTGGAACACAGGAGCGCCCCAAGTCACGACCGTCAGGTCATCGCCCTCAACAACCGTCTTCGCTTCCCCGATCGGGATCTCGTAGTACTCATCAGGGACCTCTTCTTTGAATGTTCGGTATACACGCTTCGGTTCAAAGAACATCACCGGATCAGGATCCTTGATAGCACTGTTGAGTAGCCCCTTCGCGTCGTAAGGCGTGCAAGGCATTACCACCTTGATCCCAGGAGAGTGTGTGTAGATCGCTTCAGGAGAATCCGAGTGCAGTTCCGGAGCGTGGATACCACCACCAACTGGGACACGGACTGTCATCGGAACGGTGACCGCTGAGCGTGTGCGTGTCCGCATGCGTCCGCCGTGATTCACGAGCTGGTCGTACGCAGGTCCAAGAAACCCCTCGAACTGGATCTCGGGAATCGCTTTCATCCCCGCGATTGCGAGCCCGATCGCCGTCCCCATGATCCCCGATTCATCGAGGGGGGTGGAGACCACACGATCCTCGCCGTGCTTCGCCATCAGTCCTTCCGTGGCGCGGAACACGCCGCCATTGGAACCGATGTCCTCACCGAGCAAGATGACCTCCGGATCACGCTCCAGCGCCTGATCCAGCGTCGAGGTAATCGCTCCAACTAGTGTTTGCTGTGCCATCAAGAAACTCCGTTAACCAATGACCGCGATCGTGGTCGCCGCGCTCATGTTGTTGCTGCTCTGCGACTGCTGATCGACAGCAGCCAAATACTCATCAAAGGAAGCGGGAAGCGCCGAGTTCAAAATCTCCGCCACCTGCTCCGCGGGCTGCTTCACACGAACCGCCCCGCTCCAGTGTCCAAAGTCGATGTCCGCCTTCTCAGCACCCTTCGGTGTCACCGAGCGCACATACGCGGCATTGATGTACCGCTCCTTGCCCTTGACATCGACTATCTTCACCATCATTACTGGATCTCCGCCGCCTGAGCATTGAGCCCGATCTGCGATGGATTCCGGCCGATCGAGCTCGTCCGCATCGTGTCCCGCTGAACCTTCAGGTCCTCCGGAAGATCCGCGTACATGTCATCAAAGAACTCGCTGCTCTCAGGTGCTGACACAGAGATCGCCGCATCAACCACTTCCTTAACAATGGTCTTGGCACGATTCTCAAGCTCTTCCTGCTTCTTGTCGTCCCAGATCCCGACCGACTCCATGTATTTGCGCGTACGGATCAGCGGGTCCTTGTCGAGCCAAGCGTGCAGCTCTTCCTCATCGCGGTACCGACGCGCATCGTCCGCCGTCGTGTGATCCGCGAGCCGGTATGTGACGCCCTCGATAAACGAAGGCCCGCCACCCTCGATCGCACGCTTGCGCGCATCCTGGGTCGCTTTGTACACCGCGAAGATGTCGTTGCCGTCCACCTGAATCGTCGGCATGTCGTACGCGAGCGCCTTCTGCGCCACCGTCGCCGAGTTCATCTGCTGCTCGCGAGGGAGCGAGATCGCCCACGAGTTGTTCTGGCAGTAAAAGATCGTCGGGACCTGCATCACCGACGCGAAGTTCATCGCATTGTGGAAGTCACCCTCCGAAGTCGCACCATCACCGAAGTACGTGATGACCGCACGATCCGCTTCCTTCCGCTGCTTGAACGCCCACGCGATCCCCGTCGCATGAAGCATGTGCGTCCCGATCGGAACACTCAACGGTGTGATGTTCACACCCTCCGGGAACTTCGATCCACGCTCATCGCCCATCCAATACTGGATGACATAGTGCATCGGCATGCCGTGCATGAACAGCGCCGCGTTCTCGCGATACGAAGGCACAACCCAGTCGTTCCCCTTGACCATCGCAAGCGCCGATCCCACCGCGTTCGCTTCCTGCCCCTTGTTCTGCGGATAGGTTCCCATCCGGCCCGAACGCTGCAGCTTAAACGCGATCTCATCAAGCTCCCGACAAACCCGCATCTGCTCGTACAGATACACGACCTGATCGTCCGTCAGGGTGTCCTTCGCGAGCTTCTTATCAAGCTTCCCGTTCTCATCAAGAATCTGTAGATGCTCAATCTTGGCTTCATACACAGTATGGTGTGGCATAAGTACTCCTACCCCCTTGCTCGCTCAAACTCAATCTGTCGGAGGCCACCGCGCCTCCGTCGATTGTTAAGCGGCGGGCGAGCAGTTCCAAAGCTCACCTGAGGGACAGAACTATAGGTTCAAACAAACGGTTTGGCAGTAAAAAAACGGGGCAACGCAACCGCTTGCCCCGCCGCTCTTTGCTCAAAAAGAACGCTTTCGAAATGTCAACTCAAGACCCGAAACAGTTTCAGCTCAACTGCTCAATCGTCTCGCTCATGTGCTCGCGGCCAGTCCCGCCGTGCACAGCGCCAGTGGTCCCCGGGAACTGCTTGATGTGCTCAACTGGAAGCTCTCGACCAGTCCCCTTATCGCTCGGCGAGCTCTCAGGGATCGCAAACAGCTTGTTATCCAGCGTGCTCGAGTGCGCAAACGCCGCCTTCGCGGCTTCGAGCATCGTGTCATCAGCATTCTCGTGCAGCTCACGGAACGCCTGATGGATCGCGAGTTCCGCGACATCAAAGAAGTGGATCGCCGACGCCTTGTTGCGCTCAAACTCTGTCCCGGACTCGCCGTTGCGGATGTCCATGTCCAGACGCGAGAGCGTGCAGTTCCACGCATGGATGTACATCGCCGCATCCGCGAGCCGTGCCTGGGTCGCTTGTGCCGTAACGATCGCCGCGTCCTTCTTCTTGGAGATGATCTTGAACTGGTACGTCAGCTCCGAGATCAGTCGGCACACGCGCTGCCCGTACGGACTCAGCGATGGGTGCAGCTTGTTGATCTGCGGCGCCTTGTTGCGAATCCCGAGGAACACCTCGCGACCCAGCGGGAGCGCCGCCTTGATCATCGTCGGCGTGAACTTCTTGTTGTCCGCCATCTCCTTAATCCCGAGCATCTTCTCAGCGAGCTGCTTGCCGCCGTATGCGAAGATGAACGACTGCATAACTTCGTTAGCGCCTTCGACGATCGTGTTGATACGCGAGTCGCGGAAGATCCGCTCAAGCTCGTTCTCCGTCATCGTGCCCTCGCCGCCCATAATCTGCAGCGCGTTGTCCACCGTGCGCCAGCCCATCTCCGAGCAGAAGACCTTGCAAATCGCGGTCTCAAGCATGATGTCCTCGTCGTGACGATCCAGCATGCCAGTCGTCATGTACAGCACCGAGTCCATCGCGTACGCGAGAGCGGACATGTACGCAACACGCTTCTGCACAAGCTCAAAGTCCGCGATCGGACGCTGGAACTGGTAGCGAGTCTGCGCCCACTTGATCGATTGATCCATAGCCGTCTTCGCGCCACCGAGCATGCCCGCCGAGAGCGTACAGCGACCGTAGTTCAAACAAGTCAGCGCGACATTGAGCCCCTTGCCTTCCTTGTGGAGCAGGTTTGCTTTCGGAACGCGGACATTGTTGAAGCGGATCCGCGCCTGCCAGGTCCCGCGGATACACATCTTGCTGCGATTCTTGGAGAAGATCTCGATCCCCTCCATGTCAGGCGTGCACACAACAGCCGTCACGCGCTCCTTGCCGTCGATCTTCTGCTTGCCCATAACGGTAAACAATCCCGAGATCGCGCCGGAGGTCGCCCATTTCTTCTCGCCGTTGACGATGTAGTGCTCGCCATCGTCCGTGACCTCGATGGTCGTCTCCTGACCACCCGCATCACAACCGACTTGTGGTTCCGATAAACAGAACGCGAGATC
>WUAJ01000127.1 GCA_009827215.1 Phycisphaeraceae bacterium | reverse complement strand
CGTCCGACCTCGTACATCGCGCAGTGGGATGGTGATACAGCGGGCAGTGTGAACACATCGAAGACCGGCGCATCAACCGCACCCGAAGCGTTTGATCAATGGTTCCGATCCGAGCACGGCGTGAATCTCCCCCAATCACTCGAACTCACGCTCGTTCGTCAGGAAGGTTCAAATGTGTATACCTTCGATGACAAGCAGGATCCAGAGTACATCAATAAGGGTGGTTTCTTTCCAGTCAACGGCGAGCTCTACGGCAACTCCGATGGCAACAACAAGAACTTCCACTTCACTTTTGAGCTTCAGACCGAGTTTACCTACGAAGCCGAAACAGGGATGAGCTTTAAGTTCACTGGTGATGATGATGTTTGGGTGTTCATCGATGGCCGACTCGTGATTGACATCGGCGGCGTGCACTCAGCTGTCTCGCAGACGATCGACCTCGACCGTCTCGAATGGCTCCAAGATGGTCGGACCTACAAACTCAGCTTCTTCTTCGCCGAGCGTCACAGAACCCAGTCCAACTTCCGGATCGAAACGACCATGATCCTACGCGATGTCGAGCTGCCACCAACCGCGGCGCTGTACGACTGATTAGGGCAATCTGCTCTTGAACTGTATTAAAGGTACGGGGGCGCAGCCCCGAAGCTGCGGGAAGGAAGAACACATGCAACAGCACACAGTGAACACAATCAAAGGTCTCACCAAGGTCGGCGCACTCGCGCTCCTCGTCGGTGGAATCAACGCGATCGCTCTTGCGAGTGAGGGATCGGAATCCGAAAGTCAAACAAGCGAGGAGACGACCGAGTCAGAGGATAATCTCCCTGAAACGCTCCAGCTCGACTGCGTCATCCGCGACTTCAAACCAAAGCAATGGGAAGGCGGACACCCCGACTTCGAGTCCTTCGGCGGGACCACCACCGTCGGACTGGTCGCGGAATATCTGAGCGATGACGGCAAACCCGTTTCGTCGGGTGACCTTCGAGGGAAGAAGATCAGTTCAGAGTTCAAAGACTCTCAAGGCCGGAACATCAATCCCTCGATGTATGATCCGCAACAGGGTGACAGGCAAGGTTCACTCGCGAACGGTCCCTCAGGGAACGGATTCACTTCGGTCGAGCGGTTCGATCAGTGGTATCGTGATGTGCCGGGTGTCAATCTCTCGAAGACTATTGAGCTCACGCTCACACGCGTCCCAGGGACAGATCGGTATGTGTTCGATTCGGCACACGATACTGTCCACGGCACGCACGGGTTCTTCCCGATCAACGGGGAGCTCTATGGGAACTTCAAATCGGGCCGAAACTATCACTTCACGACCGAGATCAACACGGAGTTCACATTCCATCGTGAGACCGGTCAGGTGTTCAAGTTCACAGGTGACGACGATGTCTGGGTCTATATCAACGGACGACTCGTGGTCGACCTTGGTGGTCTTCACCCCAAGCGTGAGCAGTTCCTTGATCTCGATCGATTGGATTGGCTCCAAGACGGCCGAACTTACACACTCGACATCTTCCACGCCGAGCGTCGTTACAGCGGATCGAACTTCCGCATCGAGACCACGCTTCAGCTCCGGAGCATCGAGCTCCCACCGACCGCGGCGTTGTATGACTAAGTAGAAACCATTGGTGCATGTTGGTGTTGGTGATGGGCCGATCCGTGTTTGCGGGTCGGCCCTCTCCTTATTTGTACATGCGTTCAACCGATCAACGATCTCGGTAGTAGCGACGATAGCCGTGGTATCCACGAGGCTCGCGGCTCGGATAGCTGTACTCATCCGCACCACGCGACGAGCGGTAGATGCGACGATTGTTGAGTGACGGATGCTGCTCCGCACGCACTCCGAACAGCTCATCACGACGCGAGAGATCCCGATGCGACATCGTGAAGTCCCGTCGGCTGTACTCCGGAGCATCCCGATCGGTGTACACCAAGGTACCAGTTCCTTCGAGTCCAGGAGAGTAGATCAATGCGGAGCTGTTTCCCGCGTTGCCTACATACATGCCCGACCCCTGCCAAGCAGCTGAGGGGTGCGACTGTGAGCAACCTCCGAGCATAAGGAGTCCTGCGGCGACAGCGCCGAGTGAGATCAATCGTGTCTGTGGATGGAGGTTCATAGCTCAAAAAGGCCACAGAACTCGGTGGTTGTCGAGCGAAATCTGAGATCCGGATCCAACTCGCGTTGAGATGCCGTGATTCCGAGTTGTTATCGGTCAGGAACTGAGCAGCGCCGATCGACGACGAGCCGCTTCCTGCAAACGGGATTCTTCAATCACACCGTTGTCGATTGCCTCGAGTAACGACGCATGCATCATGGATACAGGATGAAGCGAAGCTTCGGGCGCATTGAATCCATCGATCACGATATCCGCGCCGGCGTTGATCGCGAGTACGGATGCCAACCCCGCATCGTGCTGATCTCGGATCGCGCCCATGTCGATGGAGTCGGTGAACACAACACCTTTAAACCCGAGTTTGTCACGGAGTTGCTGTTGTGTGTGCAACGCGGACAAGCTCGCTGGGAGCTGCGGATCGATGTTGCTGTCCATCAGATGTCCTGACATCACAGCGCAGTTCGGCATCGCTCTCGCATTCACTTCTTTAATCAGCCGTTCAAATACCTGTCGCTCTGCTTCAGTGGTGCTGTGTGTGATATCCGCAAGCCCAAGGTGCGTGTCGACAGTTGCCGATCCGTGTCCAGGGAAGTGCTTGATGCAGCAACGCACACCATGAGTATGGTGAGTGCTGATGATCGTCGATGCGGCGCGTACAACACGCTCCGGATCTTGACCAAGCGAGCGACCCTTGCGTGCGATAATCGGATTGTCGGGATTCACCGCAAGATCAACACATGGCGCAAAGGTCAAGTTGATCCCTGTCTCAGAGAGCGTTCGCGCCAGAGGATCGATCACCGAAGCGAGCTGCTTCTCGCTCATCACGCCTTGCATTTTGGCGCTGAGCATCTCCGAGACCGCGGGATCCTTGAAGTTGGTGAGCCGATTGACCTCGCCGCCCTCTTGATCGATCCCGATGATGAGGTCATCTCCGAGTTCCTGTCTGAGATCATCCGTGAGCTGTCGGACTTGTTCCTCACTCACGATATTCCGCAACCCACCAGTCGGTAGGTGCACATCAAACAAGATCACATTCTTGATATGAAGCTTCTTGAGCAACGCCACGTCCTCTCGGCAGGGCGGGTCGTCGAGCTCCGCACCGCGGATCCCAGTCATGATGCACGCGCCAGCGAGCTCTTCGATACTCATTTGGGATCACCCAAGATCGGACGCAGCCGTCCATGATGCTGCTGGATCAGAGCTTCCGCATCAATGAGTGAGCAGCCCTTCGTATGCATGACCAGTGCTGGTTTGACACGATTGTCCGCGCTATCGAGCAGTGCAAATGCTTGTTGTCGATCAACTCCAGTGATCTGCGAGATGATCCGAGCGGCGCGATCGCGGAGTTTGTCGTTGGTCGCGCGGAGATCAACCATCAGATGCCCGTACACCTTCCCGCTGTGGATCATCGCGCCAGTGCTGATCATATTGAGCACGAGCTTGGTCGCTGTCCCAGCTTTCATGCGAGTTGATCCAGTGACGACCTCGGGACCAGTCTCCACAGCGATCAGCACATCACACCAATCTGGTTGCTCGATCGGAGTGCAGGTCAGCAGCGCCGTCGAGGCGCCTGCACTCTTCGAGTACGCAACACCTCCCAGAACATACGGCGTGGTCCCTCCCGCCGCGATCCCGATCACGGTGTCCTCCGGACCAATCTCGATCCGATCCAGCTCTTGGTGCGCCCCGCTCGGGATGTCCTCTTTGTGTTCAGAGGAGGTCCGCAGCGCCGAGTCCCCGCCTGCGATGAGTCCGATGACCTGATCCGGATCGCTGTTGAAAGTGGGGGGACACTCCGAAGCGTCCAGCACTCCGAGCCGACCGCTCGTGCCCGCTCCGAGATACACCAAACGTCCTCCCGATTCCAGCGATCGGACGACCATCTCGACCACGCGTGAAATCTGCGGAATTTGGTCACGCACAGCAAGCGCGACCTGCGCGTCCGCATCGTTGATGATCCGGAGTGTGTCCTCGATGGATCCAGCATCCAGGTCTGCGGATGCCGACAAGCGTTGCTCTGTGAGCAGATGACCTCGATCTGGGACAAAGGACTGGGATGGATTCTTGGGAGCAGTCATACTGAGAGTGAGGAAACACCCGGAACAGGGATCGAACCTGTGACCTGCGCTTTAGGAAAGCGCTGCTCTATCCAACTGAGCTACCCGGGCTTTTTTGTATTGTATCGCCCTTTCCAGCGTTGAAAGGGGGTTCTAATTCGCTGCTTTTTCTCAGATTCTGAATCAGGCGCTCTTCAACCAACGAAATCCAAGATGTGCTTCTGATGCACTAAATCACAAAGCGAGTTTGTTCCTATGCGTGATCAGCAATCAACTTGGGCTCGCCCGCTCCTCATGCTCGCGGGCTTCTACAACATCGGTTGGGGCGCGATCGTCGTTTTCTTCCCGGCACTGCTCTTTGATCGACTGGGTCTCGAACCACCTCGATACCCAGCGATCTGGCAGTGCGTCGGGATGATCGTCGGCGTCTACGGCATCGGATACATCATCGCCTCTCGTGATCCGAATCGTCACTGGCCGATCGTGCTTGTCGGATTGCTCGGGAAAGTCCTCGGACCACTCGGATTCGTCTACGCCGCGCTCATCACCAACGAACTCCCTAAGAGCTTCGGTTGGGTCCTCATCCCAAACGATCTGATCTGGTGGGTCCCGTTCGGGATGATCCTCTACGCCGCAGCGAAGTACAACCAGTATCCACGCGATGCTCGCTATGAATCACTCTTTACAGTCCCAGGCGCCATCGAACGCGCGACGGATCAATACGGCATCAGCGTTCTGCATCGCTCGCGTCAGCAGCCCGTCATGATGATCTTCCTGCGCCACATGGGATGCACCTTCTGTCTGCAAACACTCCAAGACCTTCAGCGCGATCTTCCGATCCTCAAAGATCGCGGCATCGAGCCGGTTGTTGTACATATGAGCGACGACGAAGAAGCTCGACAGGTCATGCTCAAGTACAGCTTGGAGATGGTCCCACGCGTGCAAGATCAAACCCAGTCGCTGTATCGAGCATTTGAACTACCGAGAGGCGGCTTCTGGCAACTCTTCGGACCTCGCAACTGGATCGAAGGAATCAAAGCGACACTCCGCGGTAACATCGTTTCCGGACTCAAAGGCGATGGATTCCAGATGCCAGGGATTTTCATTATCAAGGATGGACAGGTGATCCACACCCATCGACACCGTACGGCGGGTGAGCGGATCGAGTATGGTTCGATGCCTTGTCCAGTCCCGGCTCAGAGATCTCGTGTCCCGATGCATGAACCCCGACAATGAACGCGATCGATCTGACCCTGTTGATGCTGCTCATCCATACGCTGAGCACTCTCATGATGACCGGCTTGATCTGGTTCGTGCAGATCGTCCACTACCCCCTCATGTCCAGAGTTGGTGTGGATGATTTCATCCAATACGAACGAGCACACACAAGATCGACTACTTGGGTGGTTGGGCCGCTGATGATCGCAGAGCTGCTCAGCTCACTCTACCTGCTCGCTCAAGCGGATCGTGATGCCATCCTTCTACCACTCCTGGGACTGATCGCGCTCGGCGGGATCTGGGGATCAACCCTCATCCTCCAGATTCCAGCTCATCGGATTCTGGAGCAGCGATTCGACCAGAAAGTCCACGCCCGATTGGTCCAGACCAACTGGATTCGCACAGTCCTTTGGAGTCTGCGATCGCTGATTGCCTTGTGGATGCTCGCTCTGATTATATGAGTTCCGCCGCGATGCCCGACTACAATCCCCTCCGCTTAAGTCGCATCACCAGCGTCCGGAGAACCCTATGAAAGCAGGCATTGTTGGACTCCCCAATGTGGGCAAATCGACCCTCTTCAACGCGCTGACCAACGCGGGGGCGCTCGCCGCGAACTATCCGTTTGCGACGATCGATCCGAATATCGGCGTCGTCCCAATCCCCGATCCACGGCTGGGGATCATCCAACAGCATATCAAAACACAGAAGGTGATCCCGGCAGTCCTCGAACTCGTCGACATCGCGGGATTGGTTCGCGGCGCCTCAACCGGCGAAGGCAAGGGCAACGCATTCCTCGGGCACATCAAGGATGTAGACGCGATTGTTCAGGTCGTCCGTTGCTTCGAAAAAGCACCAGGCGGCGAGGACATCACCCATGTCGATGGATCGGTCGATCCGCTCCGCGATATCGAGACCATCGAGCTCGAACTCATCCTTGCGGACATCCAGACGCTCGAGAACGCGGAAGCGAAAGCAAAGCGCAACGCGCGAGGCGGAGACAAGGACGCGATCGCTCGCATGAAAGTCATCGAGCAGCTCATGCCCATCCTCGAAGCACAGAAACCGGCGCGTTCGCTCGAACTCTCTGATCCTGATCTAATCAAAGCACGCAAGCAGCTCGCACTCATTACCAGCAAACCGATCCTCTACATCGCGAATGTCTCCGATGATGATCCGATGGGAGAAGGTGAACTCGCTCAGCGTGTCCGCAAGCACGCGGAGGATGTCGGTGCTGAGATGGTTCCAGTGTGTGCTCGAATCGAGTCCGAACTCGCAGAACTTGACGACGAGGACAAAGCGGAGATGCTCGCGGATATGGGGATGGACGAGCCGGCGCTTGGGAAACTCGCTCGCGCCGCGTACAAACTACTCGGATACCAGTCCTATTACACCGCCGGCGAGAAAGAAGTCCGCGCGTGGACGATCCCGCAGGGATGCAAAGCACCACAAGCCGCGGGCGTGATTCATACAGACTTTGAACGAGGATTGATTCGTGTTGAGTGTTACTCAGTCGATGATCTCGTGGAGTACAAAAGTGAGGAGGCGATCAAGGAAGG
>WUAJ01000126.1 GCA_009827215.1 Phycisphaeraceae bacterium | reverse complement strand
CTTATGAAGCTTCTCGGAGACCCCATCTGTATCCGCGCCGATCAATACGATCAGCGCATCGGGATATTGCTCCGCGACGCGTGCTACAAGCTCGGCATCGAACCATTCAGCAATCGCGCCGTAATACCCAATCATCGTTCGATCTGGAGTGATCCCATCGAATGCTTTCGGAACTTCTCGGGGATCCTGATCCGCGAAGTGTTGATACTCGCACGCATTGCGAACCATCGCTGTCTTTCGAGCGCGTGGTTGTGCGTATTCTTGCAACCAATCACTCGTAACGATTGTGAGGTCCGCGTCGCGCAGCAGTCTCTGTTCGAGTTGCTCAAGCGCTGGACCAGTTTCAGCAAAGCCGTGATGATTGTCCATGCAATCATACAAAAGCATCGCATTAGGAATGTCGTACGCGAACGGCGACCATCCGGGATGCTGAACCATACACACCGATTGTCCAATACCAAAATCGACCAGCACCTTCGATATTCCAGCGCGTATCTGATCCGCTTGGGCTTTGGTCAGATCCCCTTCGTAGATCAAGGGCGACCCCTTTACATGAAGACGGATTTGCACAACGCTTGCGGCGCTCTGATCGTTTGAACTCGTTGCGATCTCCTCAGCAACATACCCCGGTTCAGATTGATTCACAAACTGAGGCGAGAGGTAGAACACGCGATGACCGCGATCCGCCATCCCAGCCGCGATGTGTTGTGGGCGCTGATGACGGAAGTGCCAATCGATCACTCCGAAGAAGAGCATCGCTTCAGGAACTCGATCAAGATCGAAGCCTTGCTCTTCCTTCGCTGTCTTGATATCTATTGCTGAAATCGAATCAGACGGAACAGTTGTCGTCGGTTCGATCATGGAAGCCGCCGTGCGCTGCTGCTCACGATTGCGCTTCGACTTGTAGTTGCTGTACCCAGCCGTGTGTTTGAGGAGCGGCCCAGTGAATCCGTAAAACAACGATTCCAAACGCCGTTCCATCGACTCTGAGAGCGGAAGCGAGTGTTTCACCAGCTTCCCACAGCGCTCAAGGATCCGAGCAGCAGTGAACTTGACCTTATGTGCTGCTGTCTTCGTCGCGATGCTCACAGCACGCATCGGCTTGGTGATCCGCCATGACCCTGACTGATGCACAGATTCGATGTAAGCGTTCAAACGCTGCTGTTCGAGAACCGCTAACTGATGAGCATCTTGCAGACCTTTCAAACCCTGTAACTGGGACTGCATTGACTGGCTTTGTGCTTGCAGATCGTTGATCAGATCACGCTGGGTAGAGTGCTGTTGGTCAGACAACGCACGCTCGGCAATCAACTTCTCTTCCGCTTGTTGTTTCGATCGCTCGGCAGATTCAGTTCTCTCTTGAGCGGCTTTCAGCTGCGCCTGGCGCTCTTCAATCTGAGCATTCGTCCGTTCGAGTTCATGCTTGAGCGATTCGACTCTCTGAGCCAACTTCTGCGATTGCATCGCTTGCTCGTGCGAACGCTTCCGATCGTTCTCGATCTGATCCTGCAACGAGGTGATCTGCGAACGGAGTTCACGCGTTGTTGCCGCATGAGTATTGATCGCGCCTTGATGCTCTATCGACGATCGTTGAATCGAGGCGCTGAGTTTATTGACTTCAGCAAACAGTTCGTGCGCTCGACGCTCGGATCGGAGAATCCAGTCCGCACCGAGTTTCCGAGACTGCTCGAATCTATTGCCGAATGTATCGAATCGCCGGCTATCGATTGTTCCACCGAATTCCGCGGCTTCGCAAGCCGCTTCGTAGGTATCACGCACCAGATCAGGAAGATTCTTGAGCGAATGAGCATCAGCGACCTGATGACGATGCTCATCCGAAACAAGCCGATCAATCTGCTGAGCATGAGCAGGTTTGGCAAAATCCAGACCCAGCGTTTCATTCACTCGCTTCAGTTGTGATCGCCAATCCTCAATCAAGGATTCATAGCGAACGGCAACCCTCGGGATCGATCTTGTGTCGTGCTCTGCTCTGAGCAGATGGTCCATCCACAACCAGTATGATTTGCCGCTCGGGAACTGGTTTCGCTCGCGAAGTGATCCCGCGACCTCGACAGGATTCCGGACCGGAATCACCGCAGCTGGGGTGCGTCCCAGAGACTCGAACACACGCATCCAGAGCGGAACCAGTCGGCACATCCGAGGATCCTTGATCACGATGCACTCGTCCGGACCCGCATTCCCGTATTCCTGCTCCACGCAATCAGCGAGACGATCGACCCACTCGGATTCTGATCCCTGAGCGTGGATCATCTCAAGAATATCGCGCCCCCCTATGCGTTCGTCGATCGGGAAGTCATGTGCGATCCCGAGTGCTCTGAGCAACTCATCATGAGCGCGAACAATCGAGACAGGCTCCCAGAATCCAGTCCGGTTGTCCTCTGCGGGCCCCATCGGATTGGTCGGAAGCTTGCACCCCATCAATCCGAGTGATCGAGCGAGCACGCTCGTCCCGCTCCGATGCATCCCAAGCACCAGCAGCGCGTTGGGACGATGCGTCCGAGCCTCGGCTAAATCACTATGATCGCGGCCTGCATTGCGGTTCGGTTGATTGTCTGCGTCCTGTGCGTTGCTCATAGACCTTCCCAAAACGACTACATGCATCCGGAGATCTTCGAGCTGATGGTCCCCTATTCCCGCAGTTCTTCGGCGATAAGAAGTATAAGCCCCTAGGGATACGGATCATGCAATCTTCCTCCCAAATGCCTCCAGAAGACACTAAGAAGCTCCAACAGAGGATTGATTAACCCAATCTCGACAATCCCAGCCGAAGAGCTGCTCGAGTCGCTGGATCTCATCGGAGAAGATCTCGATCAACAACTCATGCTCAGCTTTGGACATCGAACGCGGATACTCAGTTTGATGCACCAGCGCCGGCTTAATCTGTACCGTTTGGTCTACTTCCAGAAATTCAAAGACCGCTTCCAGCATCGCCTGCGGCTGTCTTGACAGCGACTCATAGCGAAGGATGAGCGTTTGCTCCTTCGGGAACAGGGACCACATCCGAGTGAGCTGCTTGCTGTAAAACCCACGATCAAGATACGAACGAACCAAGCATTGCTGTGTCTCAGATCCGAGTCGCTCTGACTCCTCGTTGATCGCTTCGATGAACGGCCGATCTTCCTGACCGCGTCCGATCTCCATCGCCCAATGCGAGTATGCACGCTCGATCGGGTTTCTCAGAATCACGATGAGTTTCATTTCAGGGTTGTACTCCTGAATCCTCTTCATCGCGTCATTCCAATAGAGATAAGCCGGCGTGCACTCTCCGATCAGCGTGTGCTGTTCTGTCGGAGTGAACCACTGGTGATACCACTCATGATCCGATGATCCATGCGCAAACTGCTTGTCATCGTCAAAGTAGTGCACTTCCTTCCGATCCGCGAGACACAACTGCGGATGCTGACGCAGGTATTGATCCATCGCGCTGGTCCCAGCTTTCTGTACGCCGCAGAGGAGAAAGCCAACACGCATCATGCGTCCTTCCCTGCGAGACTGGAGTCCGTCTGGTACTCGATCTCAACCGGGACTCGTATCAAGCCATGTACTTGATTCGTCGCGTGGATTTGAATGATCGTCGCGTTGACCACACGATCAGCAACCTGCGGATGTCCTTCATCATCGAGCACGCTCAATCCCATGGTGATGGAGTAGCTTCCGCCGCGGAGCATCGGCATCGAGAGTTTCCATGCGATCGTGGTGCACTCCCCGATCGCGGGGCAAGGCACCTCAGACCCTTCTGCCCCAGTGTTGGTTGAGGAAATCGGTTCGCCTTGAAGATCGCGGATAGTCCAACCGGTTTGGAGCTTCGCATCTGGATCATTGATGCTGTTGTTCTTGAAGCTCATCCTCAACCAGATCGGTTTCCCTGATTCGATGGACTGCAACTGCCTGCCGTGCTCGTCATAGACACCGATACCCTGAACTTCGAGCCTTTTATCGCCCACTCGATAATCCCCTGCAGGGATCGTCATCTCATGACCTCCGAACAGCGATTCACTACTCAAACTACAGTCATTGACTTGATTGTGCGACTTTGTTTCTGCAGGTTTATACCGTTCAGCATCAATCGACTCTGATTGCGTTTTCGAATCAGCGACTGGCTTCCGTTCACTCACATCGCTAGTGATCTTGAACTGATGCTCGAGATAGGCATCCACCACATCGCTCGCTTCCCCGATCATTCTCAGCGATCCATCCTCGATCCATACGACACGATCACACAAGCGTTTCATAGAGGAGGCGTCGTGAGCGACATACAAGATCGTCACGCCGCGCTCTTTCATTTGATTGATCCGATGCATGCACCGATGCCGGAAAATGGCGTCTCCGACCGCGAGTGCTTCATCGACAATGAACACATCGGGATCGATATTCGCAAGAATACTGAACGCGAGTCTTGCGTACATCCCTTTGGAATAGGTTTTCACAGGACAATCAAAGAACGCACCGATGTCCGCGAATGACTCGATGCTCTCAAGACGGGATTGCATCTCATTCTTTGAGATTCCCAGCACCGTGCCATTGAGGAACACATTTTCACGGCCGGTAAACTCAGGGTTGAATCCACTCCCAAGCTCAAGCATCGCCGTGATTCTGCCTTTGGTCTCCGTGGTGCCTGTTGTGGGATTCAGTGTTCCGGCGATGCATTGCAGCAGCGTGGTCTTCCCAGCACCATTACGGCCGATGATCCCCAGTGTTTCTCCCTGATGGACATCGAAACTGATCTTCTGGAGCGCCCAGAACTCCGTAAAGAACTGGCGTCGCTTACCGAAAATGTATTGCTTGAGTCGATCCGCAGGCTTGGTGTAGATCTCGTACATCTTGCCAAGATCTCGCACACGCACAGCGTACTCATCATTTCCTGGAGTTTGATTCGTATCAGACGACATCGGAGAATCCCCCTCGTGTCCGCTCGAACCACCAGCGACCAAAGGCATACACGAATATTCCCACGATCGTCGCGTACAAGAGCCAATACCAAGCTGGGTACTGGTTTTGCAGAATAACCAAACGCGATGACTCAACCACCACCGCGATCGGATTGAGCAAGATCAGTGTTTGCATCCGTTCGCTCGGAAGCACATCAATGGTCCACACAATCGGTGTCATAAAGAACAACAACTGCAATGCCGCTCGGATCACATGCTGGGTGTCACGTAAATACGCCCCGGTTGACGCAAAGAACCAACCCAGTCCGACAGTCACAAGATACAACGGAATGAAAATCACAGGCAACAACAACAGCTTGAATCCCAACCCAATCCCAAAGATCAGAGTTGCCAACAAGAGCAAACCCAAACCGATGACCCCAAAGACAGAAGCGGTCCCGAAAGCAACAACAGGGAGCACCTCAATCGGGAAGACCACCTTCTTCACAAGCGAGGGTCGATTCACAATCATCATCGGCGACAGCGACACGACTTCAGAAAACACGCCAAAGATCACGATCCCACTGAAAAGACTCAGCACATACGCTGTCGAATCGCTCGCACCAGTTTCCACGCGAGGTCTGAATACGACAAGAAACACGAACGCATAAACCATGAGCGTCAACAATGGATTCACCACGGCCCATACAGCGCCAAGCACGGATTGCTTGTAGCGAGCGCTGATCTGCTGAGAAACAAGCTGCTGGATCAATGCACGCCTGGACCAAATGGATTGTCTCGCTTGACCCACGATGTGATCCTCAATCAACCCGCTCATCGGCTAGCAACATCATCGAGATCGATGGCGCTTGACGATCTTTCTCAGAAAGCACGATTTCATCAACCTCGGGCCAATCAATACCGATCTCCGGATCATCCCACGCGATGGATCGCTCTTGCTCAGGCGCGTACACACTCGTTGCTTTATACAGCACCTGGGCAGTTTCAGAGAGCGTCAAAAAGCCATGCGCGAATCCCTCCGGGATCCAAAGCTGACGATGACTCTCTGCTGATAAATATTCCCCGACCCATTTCCCAAATGTCCCAGAGCCCGGACGGATATCGACCGCGACATCGAAGATCTCACCCTCCACAACGCGGACCAGTTTCCCTTGCTCATATGGAGGCGTCTGGAAGTGCAGACCTCGAAGCACACCCTTCGTGGATTTCGAATGGTTGTCCTGTTTGAAGTCGGGACGGATGCCGATCGCTTTCTCGAACTTCTCAGCGTGGAAGCTTTCTGTAAACCAGCCGCGCTTATCGACAAAGACCCTCGGCTCGAGCACATAGACATCCTGGATCTTGGTCTGGGTGAACTTCATCCTGCTCGCCCCTCTTCGACGATCATCCGGAGATACTTGCCATATTCGTTGCCGTTGTGCGCCTCTGCGAGTTTGGTAAGCTCTTGAGCACTGATCCAGCCGTGATGGAACGCGATCTCCTCAGGACACGCGATCTTCAAACCCTGACGATGCTCAATCGTTTGCACGAAGTGCTGAGCTTGGAGCAAGCTCTCGTGTGTTCCGGTATCGAGCCACGCGTAGCCGCGTCCGAGTTGCTGAACACTGAGTTCGTCTCGTTCGAGGTACATCCGATTCAGATCGGTAATCTCGAGCTCCCCACGCGCAGATGGCTTGAGTTGTTTGGCAAACTCAACCACTTGGTTGTCGTAGAAGTACAACCCGGTCACCGCAAAGTGTGACTTGGGGACTTTGGGTTTTTCTTCCAAACTGATCGCGGTCCCATGCTGATCAAACTCGACCACGCCGTAGCGCTGTGGATCGTGAACATGGTACGCGAACACCGTCGCTCCACTGTCCGTCGCGTCCGCATCGGTCAGAATCGAATGCATCGAATGACCATAGAAAATGTTGTCCCCAAGAATCAGGGCTGATGGATGCCCATCGATGTAGTCCTCACCAATCAGGAATGCTTGCGCCAAACCGTCAGGCGAAGGCTGTTCGGCGTATTGGATCTCGATGCCCCACTGTGATCCATCACCAAAGAGATCCTTGAAGC
>WUAJ01000125.1 GCA_009827215.1 Phycisphaeraceae bacterium | reverse complement strand
ACAATCTCCCCTGATTGCGCATCAAGCATGCTCAGATCCACGCCGAGCTCTGAAGCGATCTCATCCATATCGATCCCGCTCGTGGAATCTCCTGACCAACCAAGATGCTGAGATTCGCACCACAAGCACGCAAGCGTGACCACGAGCACCAACTGCATGTTGCAGTGCTCCGGGAGTCCAGCGCTGGGTTGACCATGCAACCACACCACATCACGGATCGAATCAGGCAGCCCCCAATGCTCGCTCAGTCGCTTCCCGGCCGTGTGGTGATCCAATCCGATCGTCGCGCGCTCAGCGCCGCTCAACGACAGGTGATGGCTCTTCGCCATCGCGAGCGCTTTCTCCCAAGACTTTGGCAGCACATTGTACAACGCCAGCTTCCCGAGCCCATGGAGCAATCCTGCGAGGTACGCCTCGTCAGCCTTGACACCCATCGAGCTTGTATTCTTGACCACCTGCTCGCTCACGCACGCGACCGCGATCGCGCGTGTCCAGAACCCCTCAATATCGAACCCCAGTTCCCCTTCGATTGATTCACTTGTTTCAATAGGCAACTGATCAAAGATCAGCACGCTCAGCACCGCCGTGCGAACCGCATCAAGACCCAGCATGATCACCGCGCGCCGAACAGTCGTGATCCGATCCCCGAGCCCCGCGTCTGCGCTGCGGCACAACGACAACATCCGAGCACTCAGCGCCGGATCCGCCTCAATCAACTCGATCACTTCGTCCAGACGAACATCTTCATCAGCACCCATCGAGAGCAACTTCGCCGCGACTGCAGGAAGTGTCGGAAGCCGAGTGATCCCCGCAAGGATCGCTTCCACCTGTCGGCTGCTCACCTGCTGCTCGTGCTGATCGTCGACCTGAACGCCCATTCTTACCCCGCGCTCCGTTGATTCATGTCAAGCAACGACTCGACACGCGACATCAGCTCTCCAAGATCAAACGGCTTCTTCAGGAAGCCATCCGCCCCCGCATCCATCAATCCCTCGATTTCCTCTGACTCGATCACCCCAGATATGCAAAGCACGCGAGTATCAGCGAGCGAATCACGCTCACGCACACGCTTGCACACCACATCGCCGTTGATGTCAGGGAGCATGTAATCAAGCAAAATTAGATGAGGCTGGAACCGTTCTGTCTCCATACCCGCGTCATATCCATTGTGCGCAACACGCACCTCAAACCGCCCGTCATCTCCGAACACATCTTGGATCAAAGACGCGATCTGCTGGTCATCATCAACCACGAGAATCCTCTTGAGCGAGCTCTCCAGAACCTCCAATGGAATGTCGTTGGATCGCATAAAGCGCATCAACTCTTCGCGTGGAATCCTCCGGAACTTCGAGCCGGGAACACGGAATCCGTTGAGTCTTCCAGAGTCAAAGCATCGGATAATCGTCTGCTGTGAAACCTTGCAGACCTGTGCCGCTTCTCCAGTCGTAAAGACCTTCTTCGTAGACCAATCTGTGCTGTCCTTGCTCATCGATGACCTCGGCTTTACGCACCCTCATGGACACGCGTACACCCGCTCATCGTCCCCCAACCCCCCCAACTTCACACCGATAACACATCTGCTTCCACATTCCGCACTTTCTTGTGCGCATTCAGCCGTGCCGAGCACGCCACTGTGTGACCGCGTCCGGCTCTCGAGCGTACAACACCGCCAACGACCCCGGATCAGTCTCAGAGCACCCCTCAGACGCTCTGAAACACGCTTCTACACCCAGCCGCAGCTCCTCGATCCGCATCCCCGCTCCTATTGCTGCCTCACGCATCGGATCAGGCAAATGCCGATCCCCAACCAAAACCCCGCTCATCTGGGCGATCTCAGCAGAACCAACTTCACCAATCACACGCAGCGCCCCCCCCTCAACGCTTGTGCAGTGCGCCTTGCCGTTCTTCGAAGCCAGTGCAATGAGCACATCCGAGTCAACAAACTCCGCCGCGACCGCCGCCGTTTGGACCCCAACCACTGAGCACCCCAGCGCCATCGCGAGAACCTTCGCGAGCGTGACAGAGACACGGAGTCCTGTGTAACCACCCGGACCTATGGACACCACCACGCGCTTGATCTGATCGCGCTCGATCCCAAGCTCAGTGCACAGCTCATCGATCGCGCTCATCATCCCGTCACTGCCACGCATCGACTCCGGAAGTGCTCGCAAACCAATACATTCGAGTGATCCGTCACCAATGATCTTCGCGATCCCCACCTCACCTCGGCCATCAACGCACGCACCAGGATTCGAGCATTCAATACCGATCGCGTAGTGACCACGACTCGATCCAGATTGTTGCTCCGTGTGTTCCTGCATCGTCAACTCTAGTCTTCCCCGCGCGATTGGCGGCTGCGTTTGATCTCGCCTCGTCTTTTCTTCGCATCAATCCGGCGCTCCACAGAACCCTTTGTTGGCTTCGTCTTCTTCCGAGTCTTCGGGACCACCATCGCCCTATTCACCATCGCGCGGAGCTGATCAACACATCCTTGTTTGTTGCGCGACTGACTGCGCGAATCATCACACGAGATCAACAAATCATCATCCTGTGTCAACAAACTCCCCGCGTTCTTGCGCAGTCGACGCGCCGCGCCGAACGGCAATCCAAGGTCCTCAACTCGCACACGCAACTGAGCCTTCGTCGCTCGCTTGTTCACATTCTGACCACCTGGACCAGAAGAACGCACAAAGCTGAAACGCAACTTCCCCGAATCCACAGCACGACCACCACCGATCGAGACCGATGAACCACCCTCGCTTTGATGCCCTGAAGCGGATTCCATACCCAGCCATAGCAGACCAAAGACGCAATTGCAAGTGCTTGATCGTTTTTGGTTTATGTCGCAAAGAAGTATTCCTACCCCGTTGACCTGAGCGATTTAGTCTGCGATACTGCCCATGCGAGTATTCCCAATTACCCGCACGCCGCTCGGCGTCCCCACCGAGCATCACGCCGCGTCCTCCGCACAGGACCACGCAGCAACCATTCGTTTGGGGCATCTTCCGATCGGGAATCAGGGCCTCCCCGAAGCCCTCCCGCGGACCAACCAAAACGACGCGCCGGCGTCCGCACACCTGACCGCACACACGCCGGATGACAGATCAATACCTAGAAAGATACTGAACGATGAAGACAATCACCAAGAAAGCACTGGTTGACCAAATCGCACAACGCACCGGACACAAACGCGTCGTCGCAAAGCAGATCATCCAAGAGTTTCTTGACCAAGTCATCGATGAAATCGGTGAAGGAAACCGGCTCGAGTTCCGCGATTTCGGTGTCTTTGAAGTCAAGCAACGCGCCCCACGCATGGCGCAAAACCCGAAGACTCTCGAACGCGTCCCAGTCCCTGCCAAACGCACTGTGAAGTTCAAAGCCGGACGCCGCATGCGTGAGTGCCTCGAAGCAACCTCACCAGAGACAACCGACAACAAGACGGTCCAGCACGCACGCTCAGCGGACCGCACAAGCGAACCGAAGGTTCATGTCAACACCGGCACCGCACCAGCAATCATCGGCTCCATCAGCCGAGAAGAAGCGGTCACCAGCAGCTGACGCCTCATCAAATAATGAAATCAAAAACCCGAGCTTATTGCTCGGGTTTTCTCATGATACACATGATACATCGGTTTTCAGATCAACGCCCGCGCGTCCGTGTCTTCCCGCGCATCACACGAGGAGGACGCTTCGCAGGAACCACCCCACCCGGGAACTTCTCCGCTTTCTCCGCATCGCTCATTTCCTTCTCCGCTGGAGGAGCCTCCTCCGCGAATCGGTTCTTCGCTTCCTTCTTCACGCCCTTGACCTCATAGGTCGGACGACCACCAGTCGGCTCGTCCTTCCAGTCCTCCGGACGCTCGCGCGGCTCAAAGTCCGGATAGTCCATCTTCGGGATCTCGGCATTCACCAACATCTCGATCTCAGTCAACAGTGATCCCTGAGCCGGAGTCACAAGCGACCACGCGTGCCCGTTGCGTCCGGCGCGTGCTGTCCGTCCGATGCGATGCACATAAATATCCGGATCTTCAGGGAGGTCGTAGTTGACCACATGCGTGATCCCCTCAACATCAATCCCGCGCGATGCAAGATCGCTCGCGACAAGCACCGCCAGATCCCCTGAACGGAACTTGCTCATCACATTGTTGCGTTTGGATTGCGAGAGATCGCCGTGGATCGCGTGTGCCGGGATCTCTTTGCGTTCCAGGTACCGCACGACCGAATCCACCGTCCGCTTCATCCGGCAGAACACAATCGTCAGCGCCGGCTCCTCGTGCGTCAACAAATGCGCCAGCATCCGCCGTTTATCCCAAGGCTCAACCGTCACATACCCCTGCTTGACCAGCTCTACAGTCAACGCGCCCGCCGAAACCTCAAGCTTCGTCGGATCCTGCATGAACTTCCGCGCCAGCTTCTCAATCTCAGGTGTGAAGGTCGCGGACACGAAGATGGTCTGACGATCCTTCGGACACTTCCCCAGAATCTTGCGGATGTCGTCGCGGAACCCAATGTCCAGCATCCGATCAACCTCGTCGAGCACCGCAAACTCGATGTGCTCAAGCGACAAGAACCCACGCTCGATCATGTCCAGCACGCGTCCAGGAGTCCCCACAATGATCTCAGGATGCTTCCGCAGCTGATCCGCTTGCACATTGATTGATTGTCCGCCGTAAATCGCGCACACGCTCAATCCTGTATGCGGCGCCAGCTCCTCGATGTCCTGCTTGATCTGCACCGCGAGCTCACGCGTCGGCGCCAGAATAATCGCGCTCATCGAATCACCCGGCTCAATCATCTCAAGCAGCGGCAGCGCAAAGCTCGCTGTTTTCCCCGTTCCCGTCTTCGCTTGTCCGAGGATGTCCACCTCAGTCAGCGCCAGCGGCACAAGCTCCGCTTGAATCTTCGTTGGATGCTTGAACCCAAGCTCATCGATCGCTTTGAGGATGTCATCACCCAACCCAAGATCCGCGAAGGTCATATCCAATCGGAACGACTCTTCCGACCAACCACCCTCCGGCTCGCTGACCGTCCGGACCCGCTTGGGTTCCGGCGCATCCTTTTCTCGCTTACCTCGTCCCCCGCCCTTGCGGCCGCCCCCACGACGCCCGCCCTTCTTCGATCCCCCACGCTTGCCGGACCCACCGCCCTCGCGATACTTGTCGCTCATTGATCAACCATTCTGCCCCGATCAGGGCGCTCGCCGAACCAGACCGGTCAACACCAATCCTCGGCACCTTCAACCACGCCAGCACCTCGCCAACGCACGCAAGTATGATAGGCGACTCATATTTAAGAGCCGATCATTGTTCGGAACGCCCCAACTCATACAGCACCGCGTGCTTCATCAGCGCTCCCGCCGCGCTCGTGGTTGCCGCGAGCCAGCCCGCATATCCGTCGCGCCATGAGCCCTTGACGATCGCTTGCTTGAAGAACGCGCCGATCGGGGAGGTCATGATCTTCCACACGCTCCCGCGCTTGCCCATCGCGTGCAGCGACTGCGCGCTCGTGCGCGAGAGCCGGAGCTGATTGCCGAGGTGCTCGCTAAAGGTCTCGAACGAGTCATGCACCAGCACCCCATCGAGCGCCCGCACATCGACACCGCTATCCACCTCAAGATAATCATGCGGATCGATCCCAGTGAATCGTGCTCGTCCATCACGCACCAGATCTATCCTGACCAGCCGCAACCGCCACTCAGGTTGCCACGAGTGCATCAGCAGCTTTCCCTTGTACTCCACGACGCGCCGGACCTTCGCCGCATCGACACCGTCCGCGACCGCGCTCCGAACCGAAGCCGCCATCTCATTCGTCACCGGCTCATCCGAATCCAGCCACAGTGCATACCTGCGATTGCACGCATCAAGCCCCATCGACTTGGTCCGCACGAACCCGCGCCAGTGCGTCTGCACCAAAACGACCTCGCACCATTCTCTGCACGCCTCAACAAGCTCCAGCGTCCCGTCCGTCGATCCCGAATCGATCACCACCAGCTGCGAGCACAACCCGCGGACCGACTCAAGCACGCGCCCCATCGTCCGCACATTGTTCCGGCACGGAATCATCACACTCAAATCAAGTGTTTCAGTTGGGGTGGCGCGAGCGGTCATGATCCAGTAGACTAGCACCACAAACACCACCATGCGCCTCCTCACCCACCTATCCCGATCCCTCGTGCTCATACCAGCTGTACTCGCGTCGTGCGCCACGCAGCCAACTTCTGTATCAACGCCCAAAAAGACACCCCCACCATTCATCCACGAAACCACCGATCAATACACGATTCAAACTATCGAGGGGTTCACTGTCCACATCTCCCAAGCCGCGATGGACCACCCCGAAACTACCACTTCGGCGCTCGAACTCCTCCGCCGACAGCTCAAGCAAACCCTCGCCCAAACCCCGCCGAGCGCCCACGCGACGCTTCAGCAGACCATCATCTGGATCGAGCACAACAACCCCCGCTTCCCCTGCGCCTGCTACCACCCCGACCCCAATTGGCTCGCCGACAACGGCCACAACACCGACAAAGCGACCGGCGTCGAGATCGCCAACACCACCAACTTCGTCAACTGGGTCAACACCGGACAACCCAGCATGATCCTCCACGAGCTCGCCCACGCGTACCAGCACGCCACGCTCGGATACAACAACCCACTCGTCACCGAGCCCTACGAGCGCGCCAAAGCCTCAGGCACCTACGACCTCGTTGATCACATCTCGGGAAAGCCGCGCCCCCACTACGCGATGAACAACGAGATCGAGTATTTCGCGGAGCTCACCGAAGCGTACTTCGGATTCAACGACTTCTACCCATTCTCCCGCGATCAGCTCCGAGCCCACGATCCCCACGGATACCACATGATTCAAAGGGCCTGGGGACTGGCGCACTTTGAATAACCGAGATAGACTCAACCCATGCCTCCGACCAAGCCAACCCGATCCCTGACCCTCAAGAACAACGCCACCGCGCGCGTCTGGGTTGGTGACTG
>WUAJ01000124.1 GCA_009827215.1 Phycisphaeraceae bacterium | reverse complement strand
GAGCGGTTTGTATCTGGTGAGGCGCGTGGACATGACTACTTGACCCAAGCGGAGTTGACTGCTTCGGGTCAGTATCCAAAGGCGATCGTCCTTGGGTGTTTGGATTCGCGTGTGCCGCCGGAGATTGTGTTTGATCAGGGGATTGGCGACATATTTGTTGGTCGCGTCGCGGGTAACTTTGAGAATACCGACATGCTTGGTAGCATGGAGTTTGGCACAGTGGTCGCTGGTTCAAAGCTCATTGTTGTGCTCGGTCATGAATCGTGCGGTGCAGTCAAGGGTGCGATCGATCAAGCGGAGCTTGGTAACTTGACGGCAACGCTTGCGAACATTGATGTGAACACAAGTGGTGTTCCAGGCGAACGCAGTTCAAAGAACACTGCACTGGTTGAGTCTGTGACTAAGGCGAATGTCGAGCAGACGGTGCGTGATATACAATCGCGGAGTCCTGTGCTTGCAGACTTGGTTCGGAAGGGTGAGCTCAAAGTTGTTGGCGCCATGTATGATCTTGACACTGGGCGCGTGACCTGGATGGAATAAGTGCGCTGATCAAAAGTCGACTTGATTCTCAAGCAGCCGCGGGGAAAGCCTGCGGCTGTTCTTTTCGATTAGCATCAAATGTTCTCATGGTGTGCATCGGTTATAGAGGCAATCATCGAATGAGATGGACAGTGGAGGTCTCGTATGTTGTCTTTGATGTGGTTCCGAACAGATTTGAGGGTGGATGACAATCCGGCGTTGCATGCCGCGGCACAGTCGGGTAATGGGGTAGTGGGGGTGTATGTCGTCACACCTGGACAGTGGGATGAGCATGACATGGCGCCGATCAAGGTGGATTTCGTGCTTCGGAATCTGCAGTGTCTTTCGGATGAACTCAAGAAGCTCAATATCGCGCTGCGCGTGATCGAGGTTGATCGGTTCGACGATGTTGCGAAGGCGCTGCTGGAGTTGTCTCGTGAGCATGGGTGTGATCGGTTGTGTTTCAATCGTGAATATGAGTTGAATGAACGGATCCGCGATGAAGCTGTGGAGGATTTGTTCAAGGAGCATGGGATTGGGGTGGAGTCGTTCACGGATCAGTGTGTGTTTGAGCCTGGGGAGATTACGACCGGGGATGGGGGGTATTACAAGGTGTACTCGCCGTTCAAACGCTCGTGGTACAAGGCATATCAAGAGCAGTCGGATCGGGTGAAGCCGATCGGGAAACCAAAGAAGCAGAAATCGATGGTGGGATCGAGTGATGCGGTTCCCAGCGAAGTGGGGGGCTTCGCGTTTAAATCGACGGATACGAATCACTGGGAAGCGGGGGAGCAGGTCGCGAAGAAGATGCTGAAATCGTTTTTGCGTGATCATGGGGATTCGTACAAGGAGGAGCGGGATCTGCCGGCGATTGAGGGGACGAGCAAGTTGTCGCCTTATTTGGTGAGTGGTGTGATCTCGCTGCGCACATGTGTGCACGCGGCGGTTGAAGCGAACAGCGGGGAACTGGAGAAGGGATCGAAGGGGATTGTGCACTGGATCAGCGAGCTGATCTGGAGAGAGTTTTACAAACATATTTTGATTGGTTTTCCGCGTGTGAGTATGCATCGTCCGTTTCAGTTGGAGACGGAACGGATCGAGTGGAAAGAGAACGATGAGCATTTCCAGGCGTGGTGCGAGGGACGTACGGGGTATCCGATCGTGGATGCGGCGATGCGTCAGCTCGTGCAGACGGGATGGATGCACAATCGGTTGCGGATGATCGTTGCGATGTTCCTCACGAAGAATCTCTTTCTTGATTGGCGTTTGGGTGAGCGGTTCTTCATGCGTCATTTGATCGACGGGGACTTGTCGGCGAACAACGGGGGTTGGCAGTGGTCGGCTTCGACAGGAACAGACGCGGCGCCGTACTTCCGGATCTTTAATCCGTACTCGCAATCAAAGAAGTGCGATCCCGATGGGGAGTTCATCCGTCGTTTTGTTCCAGAGCTTTCGGAGGTGGAGGGGAGCGCGGTGCATGAGCCTCAGACGATTCCTGGATTGCTGCGGAGTTCGATCGAGTATCCTGATCAGATTGTGGATCACTCGACGACGCGGAACGAAGCGATCGATGCGTTCAAGGCGATTCGGGATTGAAAAAAATGGGAGTGATTAGCCGTCTTCTTCACGCGGCGCGACGACGACGCGGCGGGAGAGGTCTGGGACCCATGTACCTCCTGGCTCTTCGATAGTGATCGCGAAGAGTGCGACGCGTCCGACATCGATCCCTGGTGTGATTGGGACAACGATCTCTCCTTCGGCGGAGGCGTTGAAGATTCCGCCGCTGACTTTTTGTTCCAGTCCGCGTTCGTCGATGACCCAGATCTGGTACTGCTCGACATTCGGATCGTTTGGTTTGAGTCCGACGAAGCGGATGTATCCTTCTTGGAGGTCGTCGCTCCAGACGACATCGCCTCGCACGCCTTGCTGTTCGGCGGGGGCGTCGGGGAGATCGAAGGGTTGCCAAGCAATTTGGACCGCGTCGGGCACGGTGAGCAGTTTGGTTCTGTTGTCGGCGAGTTGCTCAGGACTCAGCGGGGTCTCGTACATCGCGATGGTGTCGCGTGCGTCAAGGAGTGAGGAAGTGGCTTGGGCGAGTTGGTCCGCGAGCTCAAGGCGCGAGCGGTCGAGTTCGGCGAGGCGTGTCGCTTGTGCGTCGTTGGTGAGCTGGAGTGTTTCGAGTTCTTGCTGTGTCTGCTCGGCGGCGAGTCGGCTTGCTTCGAGTAGATCGTTGTTGTTGTCGATCTTGGTTTGGAGTGCGGCGAGCTGGGATTCGTACTGGGTCGCGGATTGCTTGCGTTTGTTGTAGTTGGAGACGGCGAAGATGGATGCGCTGATCGCGATGACTGCTGCGGCGGTGGTTATCCAACCCCAGAGTTTTGGACTGGACTGTTGTGGTGTCGCGTCGGTCGGGATGCGGTACGAGTTGGGAGCGGCGGCGCTGACGATCGCGGCTCGACCGCTGGTTTCGAGTCGGCGCGCTAGATCCGAAGGGAGTTGGTCCTGGTCGATCGATTGTTGGTCGAGCATGACGAGGAGTTCGCCGAGGAATTGATCGGGGAGTTGGTCTGGATCGATGTTGTGTTTTTGGATGAGTTCTTGGAGTTCGTCGCGTTCTTCTGGCGCGAGATCGCCGAGTTGTTGTGCCGCGAGTAGCTCGAGGAGCCGATCGTTGGAGTCGTGATGTCCGCTCATGGGTTGCTCCCTTCGCATGAGGGGTCGGCGGTGTTGCCGAGGATCGACTTGGTCATCCGGATCATTGCTCGTCTGATCCTTGATTTGACGGTCCCGACCGGTGCATCGGTGAGATCGCTGATTTCTCTGTGGCTCAAGCCGTGGAACGCGGACATCCAGAGGGCGGTCTGCTCGGACTCAGGCAGTTCGTTGAATCCATCGGCGACCTCTTGTCGGTACATCGGTGCTTGGGCGCTGGTTCCGCTGTGATCGGACGCTTGGTAGGAAGCGCTGGATGCTTTGAGTTCTTGAACCGCTGCTCTTTCGTGTCTGCGGCGCGAAGTGATTTTGCGTTGATGATCAATTATGCGTCGGTGCGCGAGTGTCGCGATGAATGACGCTTCGGATCCCTTTGAGGGGTCGTAGCGGTGGGCGCTGATCCAGATTTCGAGGAAGACATCTTGCACGGCGTCTTCGACTTCGGATTGTGCTCGATCGAGGTATCGCCGCGCGAGGCGCCAGATGAGACCGCCGTATTCCTGCACGCATTCACTTGCGGCGGATTCATCTCCGTTTGCGATGCGTTGAAGGATTGAGGACAAGGGGTACTCCGGAGGTGTAGCGCTGTGTAATAGCTTGCAAGAACTTGCCCTGTGTGTAGTGAGTTTACCACAAAGTCTCATGGAAAAAGTTCACAATGTTCAAAAACACTCTGTGAATCATCTCCGAAAGAGCGTGTGAGGAGTGAGTCAACGATCCATCGATATGGACGGGGATCTCCTATGTCCAAAGAGTAAGCAACGCATGCTTACAACAACAGAATACTGGAGGCTTCCATGTGGAATACAGAGAATGGTCAGGGAATGAACTCGACGCTTGGGTGTGTAGGGCGCGCCGCGGCGGTCACTGCGGTGATCTCGATCGCGGGGGTCGCGAACGCGGAGCTTATCTACGGCGTGACAGATACACAGACGCTTGTGAGCTTTGACTCTGATGACACTTCGAATCTGCTGAGTGGTGTCGCGATTTCTGGATTGCAGAGCAACGAGCAGGTGCGCGGGATTGATATCCGTCCTTCGACGGGTCAGCTGTACGCACTCGGTAGTTTCAACAATGTGTACACGATTGACGCGACGACTGGTATCGCGACGCAGGTGGGGAGCGGGCCGTTCGCTCCGCCTACGAATGGGTCGAGCTTTGGATTTGATTTCAATCCGGTGATTGATCGGATTCGTCTCGTAAGTGATGCGAACCAGAACCTGGTGCTCAATCCGAATGATGGGACGGCAACACAGGTAACCAACTTGTTCTTCGGCGCGGGTGATGTGAATGAGGGGCTTGATCCGAACATCGTGGGCTCGGCGTACACCAACAGCTTCGCTGGTGCAAGCTCGACGCAGTTGTACGGGATCGACACTGGTCTGGATGTGCTCGTCACCCAAGCGAACAGTGCGGGCACACTGATGACGGTTGGCAGTGTTGGTGTGGATCTGAATGACACGCTAAGTTTCGACATCTCTGGCGCGACTGGTGTCGCGTTCGCGAGTGTGGTGAGTGATGATTTTTCGAGTTCGACATTCTGGCGCATCGATCTGAGCACTGGCGCTGGGAGTGCACTCGGCGAGATCGGTGGTGGGGCGTTGATCACCTCGATGACTGTGGTCCCTGCTCCATCGTCGATGGCGATGCTCGGGCTGGCGGGTTTGGCGGGGGTGCGTCGACGCCGATGAGTCTCATATGTGGGGTATTCACAGTGTAGTGATGTGAAGAGAGATGCTTGCCTAGCCGGGTCTGTCCCCCTCGGTCTAGGCAAGCTCTTTTTCAATCCAAGGAGTGTGAATCGGACTTTCGCGAGAATTTGGGGGGGTTGTGGCCGGAAAGGTGTATGAATCTGATCGGTTTTTTGTTAGAGTCGGGGTTCGTGACGCCGAGTCTGCAGGGGGCGGCGCGATCGTGGAGGAGTAGACGAATGACACGCATGAATGGATTGGTTTCGGGGCTGGCTCTCATGGCGCTCTCAGGTGTTGCTTTAGGCGGGCCGATAACCTTTGTTGAGCAGACAGGAGCCGTGGGGCTGAGTCACACGCACGCGACGACTGGATTTGGACCTGATATGGAGTTCATGGCGAGCGGCGGCGCGGTCGGGGACTTCGATCGCGACGGGGATCAAGATCTGTTCGTGATTGGTGGATCTGGTGGGGTCGATCTTCTCTATTGGAATGACGGCAACGGGAATTTCACTGAGGGTGGAGCCGCGGCTGGGGTTAATCGGGCGCATCGTGGGGTTGGTGCTTCGGTGGGTGACTACGACAATGACGGGGATCTGGATATCTATGTGACTTCCAGCGGTACGGTCGCGAGTTCGGCAGGGAATCAGAATGTTCTGTACCGGAACAACGGGAACGGGACATTCACCAATGTCACCGCTGCTGCTGGGGTTGCGATGAACAACACCTTCACGGGTGACGCGTTCTCGTCGGCGTGGGGTGATTATGACCTCGATGGCGATCTCGATCTTGCTGTTGCCGGCTGGCTCGGTGGGAATCAGTTGTTCCGCAACAACGGCGATGGGACATTTACAAATGTGACGCTGAGCGCGATCCAGAGTGATCTGTCCACGGTGCGTGGGTTTGCTCCCAAGTTCGTTGATATGGACGGCGATCGGTATCCGGAGATCCTGTGGGTCGCGGACTTCTTTACCTCGCGGTACCTCGTCAATAACGGCGATGGGACCTTTACTGATCAGACGGTGAGCTCGGGGACTGGTCTGGATTCCAACGGCATGGGGAACACCTTTGGTGATCTCGATAATGATGGGATGATCGACTGGTATGTGACGAGCCGAATCAATACGGACGGCTCCAGCGGGTCGGGCAATATGTACTATCGAGCGACTGGAGTGGATCATGTCTATGACGAGGTCTCGGTCGCGACGGGCTGTAACTATGGATACTGGGGTTGGGGATCGACGGCGATTGACTTCGATCAAGATGGCTGGCTCGATATCATCGCGACCAACGGATTCACAGGAACATTCGAGATGGATCCGACGGTGCTGTTTATCAATGACGGCACGGGCAACTTCACTGAGAGTGCTCTGGCGAGCGGTATCAGTGATCGTGGACAGGGGCGCGGGTTGCTCAATGTCGATCTGGAGAATGATGGCGATCAGGATGTGCTGATCTTTAACAATCGTCAATCGATGGTCTGTTTGCGGAACGATTCGGCGGGCGGCTCATCTATCACGCTTGAGTTCGATACGAACGGCGTTGATGATCTTGCTCCAGACGGGATCGGGGTCCATGTGGAGTTGACTGCGGGAGGCATGACGCAGGTTCGCTACCTGAGCGCCGGATCGAACTATCTGGCGCAGTCCGAGCTGACTGTCCATTTCGGGATGGGCGCGGAGACTGAGGGGGATCTGCTGATTACCTATCCCAATGGGATGACGGAGACGCTTGTTGGGGTCGCTCCTGGTCGATACAAGATCACGGCGAAGGAATGTGCCGCGGACTTTTCTGTGACTGGATCGCTGAACTTCCTGGATGTGTCTGAGTATTTGTCGCTGTTCAGTCAGCAGCATCCGCAGGCGGATATGACCAACGACGGATCGTTCAACTTCCTCGATATCTCGGCGTTTTTGGCGGCCTATGGGTCAGGTTGCAACTGAGAAAGCGTTGTATCGTTGAGGATGTATGAAGAAAGAGCCGCGAACTCTTGGGGGTCGCGGCTCTTGCTTTGAGAAGGACTGGGTTGTTACGCGGCGCGTTGAGAGCTCTGGTTGATCAGGTGATTGAGGTTCGCGGGATCGTGTCCTTGCGC
>WUAJ01000123.1 GCA_009827215.1 Phycisphaeraceae bacterium | reverse complement strand
GCACCAACCCCAAAACTAAGGTTCATCATCCCGATCCATCAACTCCCAATGCAAGATGTCCTCGTCAACCTCAGGAGGGAAACTCCCCGCCCGATCCCAGTCACCCGCGATCTCCCAGAACTCCGTTTCGTCCCACAAGTCCTCAAAGTCCGGATCGACTCGCCACCATCCACCCCCTGTGTTCAGGTCATACCCCGAGTCCACACACATCCTCCAGTACCCCAGCGCCCGCTCCGTCTCACCCGCCACCGCCCAGTAGCACGCCAGGTTGTACGCCGCACCCGTTGCCAGACCAGAAACCAAAGCCTCTTCCGCTGGATCCCCACTCCCAACCCCAACAGCGCGCCCAGTCGCCGCCTCAGCCATAAGCGCCACTTCCCGAAAGTCCGCCCGCGATTCCTCCACCCGCCCCAACCCGCGCAGCGCCCACCCTCGCATGTAGTGCGAGCTGCTCAACGAAGCCGCCCCCATCACCTCAAAGTCCCACCCCTCAACGATCCGAAGCAACTGCTCCCAGCTGCTCCGCTCGATCGTCCGATCCATATCCCAGCTCCGATACCGATACGCGTACCCCCGATACAGCCACGCGTTGGGATCATTCGGGAAGTGCACAATCAGTTCATCCCCCGCTGTGCGAGCAACCCGCCCCTGCCCATTCGCCATACCTTGGCGAACATTCGCAACCAGCCGAGAAACACTCGGACGAGCATCCATCGCCCGCGCCCGTGGAGACCGAACACGATCAATCTCCGAAAACCCGATCACATACACAAACCCAACGAGCGCAAAGATCAACGCCGCCACCACCACATGCTTGACCGTAATCCCCATACAACTCTCCTTTGACCAACCTACCCTACCACATATGGCCAACTCAGCAAAATCAATCCAACCCCCAAAGGGCACCCGCGACCTCTACCCCCAAGATGTCCTTGTACGCCGCTACATACAAAACGCCTGGCGCGACGCCTCCCTCCGCTGCGGCTTCGATGAAATCGAAGGACCAACCTTCGAATCCTCAAACCTCTATTCGATCAAGTCCGGAGAAGGGATCCTCTCCGAACTCTTCCAAACCTTCTCCGGCAAAGGCGGCCAAGAAACCCTCGACAAAATCGTCGCACAAGGCAAAGCCGACTTCGCCCTCCGCCCAGAGTTCACCCCCACCCTCGCCAGAATGTACGCCGCCCGCGCCAAACAACTCCCCAAACCCTGCAAATGGTTCACCGCAGGCCCCTACTTCCGAGCCGAACGCCCCCAAAGAGGCCGCCTCAGAGAGTTCCTCCAATGGAACTGCGACATCATCGGACTCCCCTCCGACGAAGACACCCCCAAAACCCGCGCCCTAATGGACGCCGAAACCATCGAGCCTTGTGTCAATTTGTTAGTACAACTTGGAATTTCAACTGATAGCTTACGAATCAAAGTCAATGACAGATTTCAGTTCGAACGATTTCTTTCATCAATGGGTGTAAAAGAATCCCAGCTTGATGGGGTCTTTGCTTTAGTAGATAAAATCGGAAAGCTAGCGCCAGAGAAACTCAAACAAGAATCGATCCAGATTGGGCTACCCGAGTCGGTTTACTCTGTATTGTTTGAACAATCAAAAGATAACGACACAGAATCTTATCTCCGAGCACTAGAGGGCAAGCCGCTTACATCATCGATGGCTCCGAAGGGATTTGAGTCGATAGCAAGTGCAGTAGACGCAACTGGGCTAAACAAGTGGTGTGAATGTGACCCATTCATCGTCCGAGGCCTCGCCTACTACACCGGCACCGTCTTCGAAGCCATCGCCAAAGGCGAACGAGCCGTCGCCGGCGGTGGACGCTACGACAACCTCATCCAGCTCATGGGAGGCCCGCCAACCCCCGCCGTCGGATTCGCCATGGGAGATGTCGTCCTCACCAACCTCCTCGAAGACAACAACCTCATCCCAGATGGCCCAGAACTCATGGAAGCCGTCGCAAAACCCCAAGCCTCCATCCGTCCCGAAGCCTTCATCGCCGTCCCCAACAACGACGAAGAAAACCGCGCCGCCGCCCAATCCCTCGCCGCAACCCTCCGCCGCGGCATCGAATCCGAAACCTACCTCAACAACGAATCCCGCAAACCCTGGAACCCCGACCGCTACGCCGTCCGCCCCCTCCACACCCGCACCTCCTACAAATCCACCACCAACCCAGGCAAACTCCGCAAAGACGCCGACTCCCAGCACGCCAAATACTTCATCGAGATCCACGCGCCCAACAAAGTCGAACTCACCGACATGGACAAACGAGAAGCCATCACCTCCCCAACCCACGGCTCATTCTCCATCAACCCCACTGACCCCAACTTCATCGGATCTGCACTCAACGAACTGCTCTGAACCCCCTACCATGACCCACCATGGGCACAAAGATCCAAATCGAAAACCTCGTCAAAACCTTCGGCTCAGGCAAATCCGCCACCAACGCCGTTGACAACCTCTCACTCACCATCGAACCAGGTGATCTCTTCTTCCTCCTCGGACCCTCAGGGTGTGGCAAAACCACACTCCTCCGAATGATCGCCGGCTTCATCGATCCCACCGCCGGCTCAATCGCCTTCGATGACAAAGTCGTCACACACGATCCGCCCAACAAACGCAACACCGGCATGGTCTTCCAGTCCTACGCGCTCTGGCCACACATGACCGTCGCCCAAAATGTTGCCTTCGGACTCAATGTCCGCAAAATTACAGGCAAAGAACAACACGACCGCGTCATGGAAGCACTCGAAGCCGTCCAAATGGCCGAGTACGCCGACCGCAAACCCACCCAACTCTCAGGAGGACAACAACAACGCGTCGCCCTCGCACGCGCCATCGTCATCAAACCCTCCGTCCTGTTGTTAGACGAACCCCTCTCCAACCTCGACGCCAAACTCCGCAACGACCTCCGACTCCAGATCCGCAACATCTGCAAAGACTCGGGAATCACCACCGTCTATGTGACCCACGACCAAAAAGAAGCCCTGTCCATGGCCGACAAAGTCGCGCTCCTCAAGAAAGGCAAGGTCATCCAGCTCGGCACACCCGTCGAACTCTACCGCAAACCCAAATCCAAGTTCGTCGCCGAGTTCCTCGGAGAAACCAACCTCATCCACGCCCAAGCGTCAGGATCTGCATCAAACACCACCCTCCAAATCGAAGCCGGCGCCTTCTCCGCAAACCTCGACAATGACCACGCCGGAGACACGCTCGTCTCTATCCGCCCCGAAGCGATCACCCTCGAAAAGCCAGGCACCCCAAACACCCTGCCCGGCCGCGTCCTCCACTCCACCTACCTCGGCGAAACCGCACAACACATCGTCGAACTCAAAGGCGCCCCAAACATCAAAGTCGCCCAAATGAACCCCTTCGCCCCCACCACCATCGCGCCAAACCCCGGAGACGAAGTCGCGCTGCACCTCAGCCCCACCGACATCGTCCCGATCGATCACGATTGATACATAAAAAAACCCGCCACAAGGACGGGTTATCTAAGTCTCAATAAACACAAATCTGTGTGTAAAGCGATGTGTCGTTAAGAACGATTCACTTCGCTGTGTACTGTCCGCGCGAAACTTTCTTAAAAACCTTCGTCTCGCGAATCAGCGCCTGATTCACAATCGTCCGAAAGTTTGCCGCAGTCGTCATGTACCCCGCATCGCGCGCCGCTTGAGCCGCATCAGTCACCGACATCGTCTTGTTCTTGAGCACGCTCTGCAGCGTGTCAACAAGATTCATCTCGTTGCGAGGACGACGACGGATCCCACCGCTCGCGCTCAGCGCGCCATAGCTCGCGAGCTCGGATTCAACCTCCGCAAGCTCCGAATGCAGACGCTCGCGCTTGCGCTCAAGACGACCAACAACCTTGGCGCGTCGATTCATCTCCGCCTGCAGTTCCTCGAAGGAAACCGCACCAAGCTTGCCGCTCGACCGAGCGCCAGCGCTCTTGGAAACCTTCTTCGATGTTTTTTTCTTCGTTCTTTTCGCCATGTGAACCCGCTCCTTTATGGGTAAGACATTCACCCGCATTGCGCGAGCTTGTGTAGTAGATCTGATATTGTGTACTTCTAAACTCAGAATCTGATAGTGAACAAACAATAAGAACTTGCGGATCCAAAGACCCTCAATAATGAGGCACTCTATCCAAACAGTTTCATATTGTCGAGTGATAACAAGATGAATAAACAACTCATCAAGTTGCTCAGAGAAAGCTCAGCGAATGAACCTCACCCGTCCATCGACACCCCAAGCCGCCCAAGCAAGCCATCAAACTGATCAAGATCGTAAAACTCAATCACCACCCGCCCCTTCTGCCGGCTCTTATTCGTCTTAATCTTCACGCGCGTACCCAACTGCTCCCCAACACGCACCTCAAGATCACGAAGCACGCTCAGCGCCCGTTCGTCTTCAGGGTTTCCACCCGATGGAGGAACCACCCCCGTCGATGACCCAGCGACTTCATCACCGATCGCACGCTCGAGTGCACGAACATTCCATCCCTCCTTGATGCAACGCGCCGCATACTTGCGTTGTTTCTCAGGAGACCCAAGCGAAAGCAACACCTTTCCATGACCCGCGCTCAGCGCCCCACTCGAAACCAAGCTCTGCACCTCCGCAGGAAGTTCGAGCAATCGAACAATGTTCGCGACCGAAGAACGAGACACCCCCACCGCCTTCGAAATCTTCTCCTGCGTCATCCCGTACCGATCCGCGAGCGCCCGATACCCCTCCGCAAGCTCCACAACATTCAGATCCTCGCGCTGGACATTCTCAATCAGCGCCAGCTGCGCGCTTGTCACATCATCCACATCCCGCACAATCGCAGGCACAACTTCTAGCCCCGCAATCTTCGAAGCCCGCCAACGCCGTTCGCCCGCGATCAACTCATACTCGGCTTTGCCCGAATCCCCCCCCGAACCACCCTCAACCCGCCGCACCACAATCGGCTGCATCACACCATGCGCCGAGATCGACTCCGCCAGCGCCCCCAGCGCCTCCTCATCAAACTCCCGACGAGGCTGATCCCGATTCACCCCAATCACCCCCACCGCAAGCTCAACCACACGCTCCCCGCTTGCCAGTCCCTCCGCATCAGCGACCCCGCCAGCAACACGAACCTCTGAACCAGCAAGGCTTTGCGTCTCCCCATCGCCAACAAGCGCCGCCCGCTCCGCCCGATCGACTGCCGCATCCACTGCGGCACCCGCCGTCCCACCAGCCCCAGAGCTACCAACCCCTCCAGCAATAGCCCCGCTCCCCCCGCGAGTCTCGTCAGCACCCAAATCGTCAGCGCCAACACCCGACGAGTTATCGGACTTAGAACTTTGTTCTACTTCCACAGCAATCGGCGCATCCACGAGCGCGCTCAGCCCACGCCCAAGCCGAGAACGCTTCGCGCGTGTCCGAGTTTTCTTCGCCCCAGCGCCGCCGTCATCCGATTTCTTCCCAGCCATGCCGATCCGCCTCCATGCAATCCGCCGCTCAAAAACCGCGGCTTGTACCGTCGCCAACCCCAACCTACCATCACCCCCATGGCACACAAAAACCAATCCGAGCTCATCGCCCGCGGACTTATCCTACACCAATCACACGCCCTGATGTGCCGAAACACCAAGCACAACTACTACTATCTCCCAGGCGGACACATCGAGTTCGCCGAACCCGCTGAAAGCGCCCTCAAACGAGAGCTCCAGGAAGAAGCCGCCGCCGACATCACCGTCGGCCCCCTACTCCTCACCACCGAAAACACTTTCAACGACGGCAAGCGCGACCACCACGAAATCAACCTGGTGTTCCACGTGGAACAACTGAACGGCGTCAAACTCACCGCCTCCGGATCCAGCTCCGATTCGATCAGCAGTGGGGACCTCCGCCCCGAGATCGAGTCCCAAGAACCCGGCATCGACTTCGACTGGATCGACCTCGCCGCCGTCGCCGACATGGATATCCGCCCCCTCCAAATCAAAGCCTGGCTCGCCACCGGCGGCGCCCTTGCCTCGGATCTCCTTGCCGAATCCCACAACACCAACATCGGAAGTGCCCCCCATCTCACCAGCTTCGAGATCCCCAGCTCAATCCCAACCCCCCACTAATCCGCCCTCATAGCCTAAAAACAGCGTTCAACGCCGAGCTCGATACCAAATTGTTCCACGTGGAACAATTTGGACCACCGAAACGCCCCCACCAATCCGCAGCCAAATCTCGGCTCATATCGGCTTGGCAGTAGTGGGGCATCGACGAGCAGGTGATGCCAGGGAGTCGGCGAGAATGCTGGGAATAACCAATTGCGGGGGATCTTCGGATTCGACTTCATTGGGGTTTTGATCCGTCCGATACCCAGCGGATGCCTCATGATGAGTTCTCATCTGATTCCTCCCAGCCTCGCCGCACAGACTCCGGCCGGCAGGACCCCCACGGCTCTCGGCGTGAGTTGGGGGCCTCGGCTCAATTGTTCCACGTGGAACAATTGGGAGTGGTCGAGCAGATTGATCGGATCGGGTCGGCCGTGGATTCGCTGTCGGCGGATTTTGATGAGGTGTGTCTCGAGGATCTGGATCGCGCGACTCGGGCGCGGATGTTCGCGCATGAGGTGAACAATCTGGTGGTGGGGATCTCGGGTCGCGCGGAGCGGGCGATGCGGTCGGGTGATGCGGCGATGACTCGGCAGGCGCTGGAGATGGCCGTGGATCTGGGGGCGCAGGTGCGCGGGCTGTGCGGGGTGTTTATGGATGGGGCGGTGGAGGAGTCTCATGAATGTTCAAATGGATCGCAAATTGTTGATATACATGAATTTGCGACTCTTTCAGCGTGCGAATATTTGGGTATTGATTGGGTTGATTGGGTTGTGGAGCTCGATGAGGGGTTGGGGGATGAGTTTGGTGTGCCGATGGGGGCGGGGGTTTTTGGGCAGGTGCTTTTGAATCTGTATCGCAACGCGCTGGCGGGTATCGCTCGCGGCGCGGCTCAGGGGGGCGAGCACTCGGGCACGATCCGGCTGCGCGTGATGGGGCTTGATGGTGGGGATGATGGGGCGGGTGATGGGAGCGGGGGGGTTGTTGTGCGTGTGGAGGAGTCTGGGGTTGGGT
>WUAJ01000122.1 GCA_009827215.1 Phycisphaeraceae bacterium | reverse complement strand
GAGCGGGACCTGGGCTCCCGCCGGCGATATCCCTGTCGCCAACCGCAGATTCACCGCCCAAGAGTTGACATAAGGATTCTGAGATGACGACCGCATCCACCGAGACCAGCACCGCGCTGAGCGCTGATCCATTGACCCTGATCGATGTAGACCATGTCCGTTTCTATGTGGGAAACGCGAAGCAAGCCGCGTATTTCTACGCGCACACCTTCGGATTCCGGATCGATCAGATCGCAGATCTCACCACGGGATTGCGCACCGAAGCGGACTACCTGCTGACGCAGGGGAACATCCGCATGCTCTTAACGACACCGCTCACCAAAGAGCATCCCGCCGCGGAAGAACTCAAACGCTACGGCGATGGAGTCAAGGAAGTCGCGCTCACAGTGCAAGACGCTCAAGCCGCGTACGACCAAGCGATCGCCAATGGAGCTGAGTGTGCACAAGCCCCTCGCACGCTCGAAGACGAGAAGGGATCCGTCACCGTCGCGTCGATCAAGATCTACGGCCGCGTGATCCACACCTTCGTCTCGCGAACAGGTGAGTACGAGTACGAGAAGCTGCGTCAGGGAGGTCTGTTCATGCCGACCTTCCAGAAGATCGATTCGCCGCTCAACAAGTACAACGAAGAGAATCCATGTGGTCTGATGTACTGCGATCACTTCGTCGGAAATGTCGAAGACGGCAAGATGAACCACTGGGTCAAGTGGTACGAGGATGTCATGGGATTCAAGATGTTCAAGCACTTCGATGATGCGGACATCTCCACTGAATACTCCGCGCTCATGTCCAAGGTGATGGCGAGCGGCAACAACCTCATCAAGATGCCGATCAACGAGCCCGCGGAAGGTCTCAAGAAGTCGCAGATCCAGGAATACCTCGAGTGGCACGACATGACCCCCGGAGTGCAACACCTCGCGTTCCGCACAGACGATGAACTCTCGACCGTCGCCGAGCTCCGTCGTCGCGGTGTGGACTTCTTGAACATGCCGGACACCTACTACGAGCTCGTCTGGGAACGCGTCAACAAGATGCTCAAAGACCACGGCCATGATGTCGTCAAAGAAGACCACCAACGCGTCCGCGATCTGGGAATCCTGGTTGATGCGGACGACGAGGGGTACCTGCTCCAGCTCTTCACCAAGCCGCTGCAGGACCGCCCGACCTTCTTCATCGAGATCATCTGCCGAAGAGGATCGCAGAGCTTCGGAAAGGGGAACTTCAAAGCACTGTTCGAGTCATTGGAACTTGAACAGGAGCGGAGAGGGAATCTTTAGACCTAGCAAATAACAAACAAAGTTACGAGCTCAGTAGTAAAACTGGGCTTTTTTCCTTTTTATGGACAAAAAATCGCAATCCGATCGCTCGAAGTGCGATATATGTATACTGTAATACACTAAAATGTTTACGCGAATACACTTTTATCGGAACAAAATGAACTGCTCAGCCGTATACCACTCCAGCCCCACTGATGTCTACATCCCGAAAGGCATCAATCTCCCATGTGGGTATTTGCAGGAGCTCGCCATGGCAAGCAATGATTTCAATGAGTTTATGAACTCAGGTAATAGCGATGAGTTGATGTACATTTCGCTTGATTCATTTTTGGAAGGTTTAGCCCAGAAAGGCATCGGAAGTCCAGATCCAGTGGGTATCCGGGTTGGCGCATTCAATGTGATCGCGCTTTTCCGGATGGACACCGTGACAGGTGCGTTCGGGGAATATCTCGCGACTGTCAATGTTCAGCCGGGGAATCGACTGGTGTCGAACTTGGCAAATCGGTTGTTACTTGACGCGTGGGATTTACTGTAATTAAGGGAAGCAATAGGAGTGCTGTTTATGACTACTACACCAAACAAGAGCAAGCTCGCAAAGATGTACGATGAGATCATCGATCATGCGGATCGAGCGCGCATCGACGCTATACCAAACTTTCAGTTATACAGCGAGGCGGAAATCAAAAAGGCTGTGAAGGCAGTATTTGAAAGGTTGACTGTAGAGTTTCAGCGGAAGTGTGGTGATCGACTTGGATTGTTTCGCCGGCTGTTAGAAAGCTACACCTTTGAATGGCTCCCAGCACAAAAAGACGGAACAATCGCAGCTCGATCACATGAAATGCTGACCTCAATCGGTACATTCAAACTCGACAAGCGTGCTGCTTTACAGGCGTCGATCGAAGCGCACCTAGAAGGACTCCGTCAGATGTCAGATCTAGGAATGCAACTACCAAGCCCTTCTAAACGAGTAGCGAGGAAACCTAGACGAACCGAGGTTATGACTGTCCGCTTAACTACAGATGAAATGGAGTCCATTCGTGAAGTTGCGAGTATTCATTCAAAGAATGTTTCAGAGGTTGTGCGAGACACCATGGCATACCTCACATCCGCGCCTGCGGAAGACGACTTCGTGAATGAATCCTGTGCAGGACACTAAATAAACGAAATTTGGAGGAGAATGTGTCATGCACAATTTAGAGTGCGACAAACTCCTATCCCTGCTTCAACTCGCACTGAGTTGAGGCAGGGTCTCGTTTAAAAGGAAGACTTTTCATCTTGTATTCAATTTCACATCTGCTAAATTGACTCCATTCATCACCACATCTCATTTGGAGTCGATTCATGAAAACCACCTCCACCCTCGTCCTCTGCAGCTCGCTCGCGTTTACAACTCATGCTGAAGTCCTCGATCTTTCCGGACTCCAGTCCTGGGACCTTGACGGCGACCTGAGCAACGAGACACGCATCTTCCATCCCACGGGCGGCGCACCGTTCAATGTCATCCTGACGATCGACTACGACATCACCATCGAGACCGTCGGCTCGTCCTGGCTCTCGGAAGTCGTGATCCGCTTCGGGAACTCCGACGGCACCTTCCACGGCTTCTGGCCCGACACCTTCACGCCAGGACTGGGCAACGACTTTGCCGGAACGCAGCGGTATGTCGGTTCATTCCAGACCGACATTCACCTCAATCCCGACGGCGAGTTCCATGTCTCGCTTTTCGAGTCCTTTGACGATGTTTCCGATGCCGTCGATGCGGTTCTGCTCGATGGTTCAATGATTCGACTTGGATACTTCATCCCCGCGCCATCCGCCACGATGTTGCTTGGAATGGGCGGACTGCTCGCGGCTCGCCGAAGACGCTGAGCGATCCACGGCTGACGCTATGATCCCCCTATGAACATCATCCAGAAAGTCCGCGACATCGAGACCAAGCTCCGATCCGAATCCAATCCGGTTCGGCAGATGGAATCGTGGGGTCTCCTCGAGCGACTGCTCGGACGGCTCCCTGTCGATGTCGGAGAACTTGAGCGTGTGCTTAAGGAGCGCGACGCGATCGGGCTCGACAGCATGATCGCGAAGCTCGAAGATCCCGAAGCGTTCAAGACCAAGGAAGAACCACTCCCGGAGTTCACGCAAGCGGAGATGACTGAAGCGCTCCGCGCGTTCCGTCATCGGATCAAGTACAAGAAGCTCGACGACGAATCCCGCATCTCTCAGCGGAATCTCACGGGCGGCAAGAAAGCCGAGATCGATTCGATGGTCCCTCCCGGCGCTTCGGAGTTCGATCCGCTCATCTGGAAGGTCATGGTCAAGAAAGGGATGCTCGTCTATGACGGTCAGGGGTTCTACCACGAGCCGCCGGCGCAAGGGAAACTCAAACTCGATTGATTCGATCGCTTCATTTGCGATTTTGAGCGCACCTCTCAGGCAAAATACTCTATACTCGACGCGTATCACTCGTGAAAGGGTCTCCTCCATGTCAAGCAGCGGGCACATCAGCACCACAGACTTCGATGAACACGGAGCGGTTGTGCGCGTGACGGTCCACAAGCTCGACGAGTACGAAGCAACCCGATTCATCAGCGAGTTCAAAGCGTACCTGACCAACAGCGGCAAGCGCCGCATCGTCATGGACTACTCCGAGGTCGAGTTTGTTTCCAGTGCCGGACTGGGCGCGATGATCACGACTTCGAACGCCGTGAGTGAGTGCGAAGGGAAGATGGTCCTGACAGGGATCAACGAGAATGTACTTCAGGTCATGAAACTGACCAAGCTCAACCGCTTGCTCAAGATCGAGAAGACGCTCGATAAAGCACAGAAGCAAGTGCTCAAGTAATCTAGCCGCTTATTCTGGGATCACTTGTATCAGTCGCGCGATTGAAGCTTGGAGAGCAGTCGCAGGATCTCGATGTAGAGCCAGACGAGGGTGACCATGAGTCCCCACGCGCCGACCCATTCCATGTACTTGGGTTGACCTGTCTTGACGCCTTGCTCGATGTACTGGAAGTCGAGCAGGAGGAACAGCGACGCGAGTCCCACACACAGTGCGGTAAACCCGATCCCCATCATCCCAGTGTCGGCGTATCCGTTCCAGATCCCGATTCCGAACATCCGGAGCAGAAGAAGGACGCCCGTGTAGAGCAGGAGTCCGAGTCCTGCCGTGATGATCATCTTCTGGATGAACGGTCCCACACGCAGAATCCCTGTTCCATATCCGACGAGCATACCTGCCGCGATCCCCATGGTCGCGAGGACGGATTGAACGATGAGTGTCTGCATCGTGTTGTTCGCGGTAGGATCTGCAGACGAGCCGAGGAACTGCATCGGGATGATGTAGCTCGCGGCACCGACAAAGACACCTTCGAGTGCTGCGTGGATCGGTCCGAGGATTCGAGCAAGCTTTGGTTTCGCGTAGATCACAAACGAGATCACGATGCCAGCGATGAATGAGCCGATCACGAGCGGGAACACGAATCGTGCGAGCGAGCTGTTGCTGACCATCTGTTGCCATGTGAATACTCCGACTCCCGCTACGATCGCGAGCAGGATCGCGGTCGCGGAGACGGTGCCTCCGATGGTCATCGTGTTCGCTTGACTCCGCGCGATCTGGTCCTGTCCAAAGACGCCCATCGCGGGATTTCGTGACTGCAGCATGCTCATGTGTATGTCTCCAAAAGAGTGCCTCGAACCTTCTTGGTCATCGGCATTCAGGGATTTTAGCCTTGACCTTACGATCGAGGGGCTTCATTGTTCGTGGATCAGTCCCGCTTCGATGCCAAAACAAGCACCCGAAGCGTCTCGGCGATCGACCACGCTTGCGCGGGACATCCATCCGGATGATGGTGTCCAGATTCGCTCGGTTCCGCATCGTAGATCTCGTGCAGTTGACCCACGCTGTCTGTGCGCATCTTGGATGCGAGCGTGCACAAACGCTGGATGCTTGTGGTGCGCGAGACATCGTCGAACCCTCGCGTACGCATCAACGCTTCACACGCCGGACCCAACAACCAAGGCCAGACCATTCCATTGTGGTACGCCGCGTCCCGATCCATGAGGGATCCCATGTAATGAGTGTGGTACTGCGGATCGTTCGGCGCCAGTGTTCGTACGCCGACAGGAGTCAACAGCACATCCCACACGGCTCTTATCGAATCATCACGGATCGCGATCGGGAGCTGAACATTGGGGAGCGACAACGCAAAGAGCTGGTTGGGACGCAGCTCGCTCGAGCGTTCCCAGTGCAGCGCACGCGTGTGGTTCATCGGGATCAAGCAATCCACCAATCCTCTTGATGGTCCTTTGGTCATCAGGGATTCCAAAGAGGACTGTGCAAAGTTCGCTTGGTCGAGCAGCATGTCGCATGATGAAGAACTGGTCAGCTTCGCAAAGCAGCGCAGAGCGTTGATCCAGAGTGCTTGGATCTCGATCGGCTTGCCGTGTCTTGGTGTGAAGGTGACGCCGTCGCGCTGCGCGTCCATCCAAGTGAGTTGGGTGTCCTCGCTTCCCGCGACGACGAGCCCGTCTCCTGGATCGACCCCGATGTTGTGGATCGTGCCTTGGGTGTACGCGTTGATGATTGTCGTGCACGCATCATCGAGGTTCTTGGGGAGTGGGTTCCCAGTCGCTTCGCACCACTGGGCGCACGCGTGGATGAACCAGAGCGACGCGTCCACCGTGTTGTAGTGAGCCGGCCCATCGTCGTCATCGAAGCGGTTGGGGATCAATCCATGCTCGATCGCGTTTGCGAAGGTGGTCAGCGCCGCGAGGGCCTCATCGTGCCTACCTGTGACGAGCAGCAGTCCAGGGAGCGCGATCATCGTGTCGCGTCCCCAATCGCTGAACCAGGGATACCCCGCGATGATCGAGGTCGAGCCGTTCCGATCAACAACATATGCGTCCGATGCGGATGCGAGCATCGCGATGGATTCTCTGAGTGCCGGATCATCTGGATTGCCAGCGGCACTGAGTGCGTGATCGATCGTCGATCTGATGCGAGATTGATTGCTCGCGTTCCAGTTGATGTTGGATTCATGTGCATCCTGCATCTCGATACGCACATGCTGTGTGATCCCTTTGCGGATCTGGACTGACCAATGTCCCGGCACAAGCAGGTCCTCGCGATCGGGTTGTCCTCGAAGTGATTCATGATCGAGTCGAATGTCAGAGTAGATCGATGCTGAATCGCGCCAGTCAGTCTGCACACCTCGGAGTCCGAGCGAGAGTTCACCTCGAGCGACGGAGACGCCTTGGACCGCTGGTTCTTGGATAGCGCGGATCTGGAAATCCTCAACGCAAATCGATCCTGGATGGTTCAACTCGTGGAAATCCCGCATCGCGACCAGAGGCGTCAGGGTCATGCTCGCATCGACAGGCGATTGGATCTCGTACTCAAGAACCGATGCATTCATCCGATCGCACACGCGCAGTGTCTTTCGGATCGAGATCGCGCCCTGCTGAGTCGGGATGTGGTAGGTCCAAGAAGCGGACTCAGGATCTGAGTCAAACCCCACCAATCCCGGCATCGTCTCTGGTGCATCCTGATCCGCGAATCGGAACCTCGTCAGATGGATCGCGAGCTCCGGCGTGCAGCAGTGTTCCTGCTGGATCCGCACGCATTCATCAATCGCCGACACCAGCACGGCTCGGCGAACCGGAGGGGACTGACTCGCGACGAGCAAGCCGTGGTATCGCCGGCGGGGGGTTGAATCAACAGACCCCATCGCGAAGGATCCGTTCCCCATCGTCAGAACCCACTCGGCTTGGTCGCTCAATCCGCTCGATTCCTTGGGAGCCCAACGGGACACATGGGAAGGCGAGGTTGATTCGATGATTGGGTCTGACGGAGTATTTCCGCCAAAAGCGTAGTCAATAGACTCGCCGAGGTAGACAAGCTGCCACCACCCT
>WUAJ01000121.1 GCA_009827215.1 Phycisphaeraceae bacterium | reverse complement strand
AGGTCTCCGTTACATTGCTGCTGGGGTCGATGCGAATGCATTGGTTCGTGGTATGAAGAAGGGGATCGAGATCGCGGCACTGTCGATCGACGACATGGCGACTCCGGTCAAAGGTAAGAAAGATATCGAGAATGTCGCGACGATCTCGTCCAACAACGATCCAGAGACCGGCAAGATCATGGCCGGTGCGTTCGAGAAGGTTGGTAAAGATGGCGTTATCACGGTTGAAGAGGGTAAGGGGCTTGAGACTGATGTGGCTGTGGTCGAGGGGATGCAGTTTGATCGCGGGTTCTTGTCGCCGAACTTTGTGACTGATGTTGAGGACATGAAGGTTGTGCTTGACAAGTGTCTCGTGCTGGTGCATGAGGACAAGATTGACAACATTCAGAAACTGGTTCCGCTCCTTGAGAAGGTGATGGAGGCGAAGAAGCCGCTCTTGATCATCGCTGAGGATGTGACTGGCGAGGCGCTCTCCACGCTCGTCATCAACAAGCTCCGCGGCACGCTTCAGGTCTGTGCGGTCAAGGCGCCAGGATACGGCGATCGGCGCAAGCAGATGCTGCAGGACATTGCGGTGCTGACTGGTGGCGAAGCGTTCATGAAGGATCTGGCGACGGATCTGGACAAGGTCTCGATCGCTCAGCTTGGTCTAGCGAAGAAGGTTGAGATCAGCAGCGATAACACGACGATTATCGAGGGTGCGGGTTCGACCTCGGATATCCAGAATCGCATCGCGCAGATCCGTGCGGAGATCGATAACTCGACCTCGGATTACGATCGCGAGAAGCTCCAAGAGCGCCTCGCGAAGCTGACGGGCGGCGTGGCGCAAATCAATGTCGGCGCTGGATCGGAAGCGGAACTCAAAGAGAAAAAGGCACGCGTCGAAGACGCGCTGCACGCGACTCGTGCGGCTCTCGCTGAGGGCATCGTCGCGGGTGGCGGGACCAGTTTCATCCGTGCTCAGAATGTCATCGCGAAGAACAAGGACTGGAAGGGTGTGTTCGGCAAGGCGACCGAAGTGTCGTCTGATGATGTCGGGCAGCTCAAGTACGACTTCGCGGCTGGACTCAATGTCGTGTACCGCGCTCTCTCCGTCCCGCTTCGCACGATCGCGGAGAACGCGGGGGCGAAGGGATCGGTCGTGGTTGCGAAGGTCTCGGACGCTGAGGGCTCGAACGGCTACAACGCACTGACGGACACCTACGAGGACCTGCTCAAGGCGGGTGTGATGACTCCTGCGAAGGTCGATCGTTCGGCGCTTGTGAATGCGGGTTCGGTCGCGACTGTGCTGCTTGCTGCGGATTGCATTGTGACGGACAAGCCTGAGAAGGGTGTGTCGGATGATCACGGTGCTGGCGGCGACCCAATGGCGGGTATGGGCGGCATGGGTGGTATGGGCGGAATGGGTATGCCTGGAATGGGCGGCATGGGTGGGATGCCTGGTATGGGCGGGATGGGCTTCTAATCCCAGCGTCTTGCATTTATTGAACAATCAACCGCATAAAGCGATGGAGATATGAAACTATGTCAGTCAAACCACTTGAAGATCGTGTGCTGGTGAAGCCAGTTGAGCAGGAATCGATGACCTCTTCCGGGCTGTACTTGCCTGAGTCGAGTAAGGAGAAGCCGATTCAGGGGACGGTCGTTGCGGTCGGGCCTGGGAAGCGGCTTGAGAACGGCGCGCTCGGTGAGATGAGCGTGGGTGTTGGTGATCGTGTGGTCTACTCGACCTACGCGGGCACAGAAGTAGACATCGATGGTGTTGAGCACTTGATTCTGCGTGAATCAGAACTGCTCGGCGTTTTCGCATAAGAATTGAACGCATCGGCGGTGAACGCCGCTGATTGAAAGGTAGAGCGATGAGCAATAAACAGATCATGTTTGAAGACAAGGCGCTTCTTGAGATGAAGAAGGGCGTTGATAAGCTGACCGATGCGGTCAAGTGCACGATGGGGCCTGCGGGTCGGCATGTCGTGATCGAGAAGTCGTACGGCGGTCCACATGTGACCAAGGACGGCGTTTCGGTGGCGAAGGAAATCGAACTCCCATCGCAGTTTGAGTCGATGGGCGCGAAGATGCTGCATCAGGTCGCGAAGAAAACCGCGGACAAGGCGGGAGACGGCACGACATGTGCAACCGTCCTCGCGCAAGCGATCTTCACCGAAGGGCTGAAGGTTGTCGCGGCGGGTGCGAACCCTGTGCATGTCCAGCGCGGCATCAACAAGGCGGCACAGGCAGCGAGCGAAGCGATCGACTCGCTCGCGACCCCTTGCAAGGGCAAGGCGGACCTCAAGAAGATCGCGACGGTCTCGGCGAATCACGACGAGAAGGTCGGCGAGCTGATCGCGGAAGCGATTCATAAGGTCGGTCACGAGGGCGTGGTCGAGATCGAGAACGGCAACTCCAACGAGACGACTCTTGAGTATGTCGAAGGGATGCAGTTTGATAAGGGGTACTTGTCGCCTTACTTCATGACGAATCCGACGACTGGTGAGTGCGAGCTTGAGGATCCGATGATTCTGATCCACGAGAAGAAGATCAGCAACCTTGCGGATCTGCTCCCGCTGCTCAATAAGGTTGCGACTGCTGGGAAGCCGTTGCTAATTATCGCTGAGGACATCGAGAACGAGGCGCTCGCGGCTCTGGTCGTGAATCGTCTGCGTGGCACGCTCAATATCTCCGCAGTGAAGGCGCCTGGTTTCGGTGATCGTCGCAAGGCGATGCTCGAAGACATCGCGGTCTTGACCGGCGGCGTGTACTTCAGCGAGGACCTGGGCCGTAGTCTTGAGTCGATCGAGCTCAACGAGCTTGGGAAGGCGAAGAAGGTCACTATTTCCAAGGACAACACCACCATGGTCAAGGGTGGTGGCAAGAAGGCGGAGATCGCGGCTCGTGCGGCAACCATCAAGGCGCAGCACGACAAGTCGACCAGTGATTATGATCGCGAGAAGCTCATGGAGCGTCACGCGAAGCTGACCGGTGGCGTTGCGATCATCAATGTCGGTGGTGTCACTGAGCAAGCGATGAAAGCGACCAAGGACCTCGTCGAGGACGCGATGCACGCGACGCGTGCGGCCGCGAAGGAAGGGTTTGTTCCTGGCGGCGGCGTGACGCTGATCCGTGCTTCGGACATGCTCGGCGCTGCTCAGAAGAAGGTCAAGGGCGACGAGAAGTTCGGCTTTGACATCGTGATGCGTGCGATGTCTGCTCCGGCGTGGCAGATCGCGGACAACGCTGGGTTCGATGGCGATCTCGCGGTTGAGACGATCCGCGAGGAGGAAGGAGCCGTGGGTCTGAACGCGGCGACTGGGGATTATGTTGACCTGGTCAAGGCGGGGATCATCGATCCGGCGCTGGTCGCGAAGAGCGCGATCGTGAACGCGGCGTCGGTCGCGGGCTTGATGCTCACGACGGATGTGATGCTGACTGAACTCAAGGAAGACGCGGAGCCGGTCGTTGGGGCGGTGAGCTGATTCTTGTGTGATGATTTTACTAGGCCCCCGCTGGAAACGGCGGGGGTTCTGATTTAATGTCGATTCCAAAATGTCAAAATTTGAGTATTGAGCAGATCAAGAGTTTGCCCTGCGTAGTTTGCGGGAATCCATTTGGTGATACCCCAGGGGCAGGATCTTATGGAATTTGCACACACTGTTGGTGGGAGGATTGTGAATGGTCATTTTATACTCCATGGAAAGGTGGAGGACCGAATTACTTTTCGCTCTGGCAATCTCGAAGAAACTATGAGTTATCCGGAATTAGTGTGGGGCCATTTTGGCGACCTGACTTGACGCCCCAACATCAACCAGTTGATGATAGATATGACTGGGATTTAGACCCTGAGTTCTACGCTGATTGCGCATCTCAATCTTGGTATGATCCTATTGTGAACACGCTTGTTGTCCTCAGATATTTTGGCTTATTTTCTGCTAGACAAATCCGTCAAAAACTTGTAAAGCGTGCGGAAGTGTTTATGCCAGGTGCAAGTTATTCATTTCCACATACAGCAGTAAAAATTAATAAACGCAGTAAGTTGGATACGGACAAGCGATGGGAAAGCAATGTCGGTGTTCAATCAGTTGTCGTAAGTTTGGAATCAGAGAACCCACAGTACCAAAATACGTGCAAGTATGAGTTCATCAACAGGATCCAAAATCTATCCGTTGAGAGCCTTAGCGAATCAGAGATTGAATTTGCTGAAGTGGCAAGTAATCCTTCTAGCTTCCTTGGCAAAGTTGTCAATGCCAAACAGAGAGAAGATACTCCTGTGTGGATGCTGAGCGATGTCAATGACTACTGGATTAGAGCTGATTTTATGGAAGATCGAATTCGTCAGCTCACATTTATGGCGGATGAGGATGGCTCTGAACCATTTATTGAGTTAGATCACGATAAGGAAATAATCAGAAATGCCAGCAACGCGTGATTACTACGAGATTTTGGGAGTCGGTAAATCTGCGGATGCGGATGAGATTAAGCGCGCGTATCGGCGTCTGGCGATGAAGCACCATCCGGATAAGAATCCGGATGACAAGGAAGCGGAAGCGAAGTTCAAGGAAGCCGCGGAAGCATATGAGGTGCTCAGCGACGACACGAAGCGGAAGATCTATGACCAGTACGGGCATGATGGTCTGCGTGGTCAGGGGGCGGCGACGCATGACTTTAATCGGATGAATGTCGATGACATCTTCTCGATGTTCAACGACATCTTTGGTGGTGGGGGCGGCGGCTTCGGTGGTCAGTCGCGTGGTGGTCGAAGGGCGTCGGCTCGCGGCTATGACCTTGAGACGCAGGTGTCGCTGACGCTTGAAGAGGTGCTTTCTGGGACTTCGAAGGATGTTGAGTTCACGCGGATGGATGTCTGCGAGACGTGCACTGGATCGGGCGCGAAGCCTGGGACTACGCCGGAGTCGTGTGGTCAGTGTGGCGGTCAGGGGAAGGTCCAGCAAGCGGGGCTTGGTGGGATGTTCCGGATGGTCGTCGCGTGTCCGGCGTGTCGTGGACGCGGGACGGTGATCAAGGAGAAGTGCGGGACGTGTCATGGACGCGGGCGCGTCGGGAAGAAGCGTTCGCTTTCTGTCAAAATCCCGGCGGGTGTGCATCATGGTCAAGCGGTGCGCGTGCAGGGTGAGGGGGAACCACCTGCGGCGGAGCACAGTCCGGATGGGACTGGGGTTCGCGGGGATCTGCATGTTGTGGTGCGTGTTGAGGATCATGAGCTGTTTGAGCGCGATGGGGATCATCTGCTGATGGAAATGCCGATCAGCTTTACGCAAGCGTCGCTTGGTGCGGAGCTTGAGGTCCCGACGCTTGAGGGTTCGGAATCGCTGACGATCAAGAAGGGGACGCAGTACGGCGAGCTCCTGCGGATCGAGGGGGCGGGGCTCCCGAACCTGCGGACTGGTCGTCGCGGGGATTTGGTGGTGATCGTGAAGATCGAGACTCCGAAGAAGCTGACGAGCAAGCAGGAAGAACTGCTGCGTGCGTTTGCGGAGACAGAGGATAAGCATGTGAATCCTGAGAGCCATGGATTCTTTAAGAAGATCACGGATCTGTTGGGTGGTTCATGATGAGTGAAGATATGAAGAACAAGGTTCAAGAGCACGAGATCGACGAGGTGAGTTCTGAGGAGATCAGCGAGATTGAATCGGGATTCGATGCGGACAAGTCAGCACGGCTGGAGACGATCCGTCAGATGGCGCTGAGCGGTGAGCTTGAGTATGGTCCTGAGAGCGAGGAGATTGTTGAGGCGCTGATCGAGACGATCGGTCAGCGTGACGACAACTTCGGTCGCTTCCAGGCAATGGCGGCTGAGCATCAGAACTTTCAACGCCGTGCGTCGATGAACGAGAACGAGGCACGGATCTCGTCGCGTCAGGGTGTTGTGCAGGCGTTGATTCCGCTGCTGGATCACTTCGAAATGGCGTTGATGCAGGATCCGGATAAGGTGTCTGCGAAAGATGTCATCGCGGGTGTCGAGATGATCCGCAGCGAGTTCGTACGGATGCTCTCGGGATACGGAGTCAGCGCGATTGAACCCAAGGTAGGGGATGAGTTCGATCCTGGACCACACGCGGCGATGATGCAGCAATCGGCGGAGGGGGTTGAGCCGGGGCATATCTCGCTGGTGATGGGGATCGGGTATAAACTAGGCGATCGTGTGATCCGTCCCGCGAAGGTGGGGGTTGCTCCGGATGAATCGTCTGATGTCGGCGAAAGCGAGGGCTGATGATGCCTACATACGACTATCGATGCAACGCATGCGATTATGAGTTCGAGCTGTTCCAGTCGATGAGTGCTCGGGTCAAGAAGAAGTGTCCCGAGTGCGGGAAGATGTCCCTCGAGCGACTCATCGGTACAGGCGCCGCAGTGATGTTCAAGGGGTCGGGGTTCTACGAGACCGATTACCGCAGCGATTCGTACAAGAAGAGCGCCGAAGCGGATAAGAAGTCTGCTGAACCCAAGTCCGAATCGAAATCGGATGCCAAGAAAGCAGACAGCAAACCTGCTGCGAAGAAGGCGAAGACTGAAACGAAAGCTGGAAGCAAGGCATGAGTGAGATCCGCCGTGGCATTATTGGTCATGGTGTGGACATCGTTGAGGTGTCGAGGATTGCACAGTCGCTTGAGAAACATCAAGAGTCTTTCCTAACGAAATGTTTCACTGAGCAGGAAGTCCTTGATTCGGGGGATTCATCTCGTCGCGCGGAACATCTCGCGGTTCGATTCGCGGCGAAAGAAGCCGCACTCAAAGCGATTGGGACTGGATGGAGTCAGGGAATCGGCTGGACGGATATTGAGGTTATTCGTCAGGATTCTGGGAAGCCGGAGTTGAGGGTGATTGGGAAAGCGGCTGATATTGCGGAATCTATGGGGATCGATCGGTGGTTTGTATCGCTATCGCATACCAAGTCCGATGCGATCGCTTCTGTTATTGCTGAAGGGGTGATCTCGTGACGCTCCCCAAAGTGTTGATGACGGATGTGATCCGATCGAGCGAGCAGGGGGATTCGCACGGTGGTGCGTATCTGATTGATCTTGAATCAAGATCGTATGAGCAGGTTCTGGACTGGGATCGCGTTGATATAGACTGGGAAGGTCGCGGGATGGGGCGCGGGCTGCGTGGGATCTGCTTTGTTGGGGATGAGATCTATATCGCGGCTT